>CALMVM010000275.1:0-2465 GCA_937873255.1 uncultured Verrucomicrobiota bacterium
CCATCGCGTTGAACAACCAGGAGGCCACGCGGTTCGCCGGCAGAGGATGCGCCGGACGATGGGGAAACTCCGACCTCGCCTGCGGAGCAAGCGCGGGCAATCCGAACTCGGCCTTCGCCAGCCATTCGCCCTTCAGGTGCGTGTTGTCGCCGTAGCGAAAGCGCGTGTCGCCCGGCGCGATTCCCAGACCCTCGGATGGGTTGAAGATCCGCACGGCCAGGAAGCCGGTGCCCGCTTTCGCGAGCGGGCGGGGATGTTGTACCGATGATCCAGCGTGGTGACGTCGCTCTCGGCGATCTTTTTGCCGTTCCAATAGACCTGGATGATGTCGCGGGCGTCGCCGAGAAACAGGCTGGCCGCGTGGTTTTCCAGCTTCGGATCGAGCACGATGTCGCGGCGAATCCACACCGCGCCCGCCGTGGGCAGCCCTGCGGATGACAGTTCCGCCGGGAGGTTCACTTTTTTCCAGTCGTCCGTCAAAATCCCCGGCGCGGCGAACGTTTCGGGCTTGAGCACGGCGTGGTCCTCGCGTCCGTATTTCTTTTGCCACGCCTGGTAGGCCGGGGTGTATCGGTCGAACGCGACGCGTTGCGCGATGGCCCATTCCTTGCCCTGTCGCAGATCGGCGTCCTTGTCCAACGCTTCGACGCTCGTCCACGCCTCGACTTTCGTCCCGCCCCAGGTCGTGTTGATGAAACCGACCGGGCGGCCGAGTTCCTTACGCAGCCGCCGGCCGAAGAAATATCCCACCGCGCTGAACTGCGAGGTCGTGTCCGGCGCGGCGACCATCCATTTGCCGGGGGCGTTTTGCAGCGGGGCGGGCGCGAACTTCTTCACGACGAGGAACTGCCGCAACGACGGGTCGGCGGATTCCGCGATTTCGCGCGGGGCGTCGATCACCTTTCCGCGATTTCGCGCGGGGCGTCGATCACCTGCGTCATGGGCAATTCCATGTTGGATTGCCCCGAGCAAAGCCACACCTCGCCAACGAGCACGTCGGAGATCGCGTGGCGGTCGTTGCCCTGCACGACCAGATCGAACGGCCCCAGGCCGACCGTGCTCAAATCCAGGTTGACGCGCCATTTCCATCCGCTGCCGCGCCGCCAGACGCGGTGGCCCGGTCAAGGGTGACAACGATTTTCTCGCCGGGCGACGCCTGGCCCCAGACCGGGACTTTGGCGGCGCGTTGCAACACCGCGTGGCCCGAAAAGATCGGCGGCAGGACCACGTCCGCTTTCGCCGCGACTCCGGCCGCAATCAAGCCGAGGAACACCAATCCGCCGAAGCGGGCACGAAAGGAAATCATGGCGGGGAAGGAAGGCCGCTGCCGGGCGAACCAAACACCGGGACTTCTGTCTCTATCCTCCGGGCGGAATGCGAATCAACCGGACACACCCGAAATTTCTCCAACCTTGTAGAAATCCCGACCCGGACCGTGAACGTTTTCGGCGTCTGTCGCAGTCGGTTCTCGCGCGGGCTCAGGGGGCGGCTGTCCCGGAAGCCGGCGCGGCTTGCCCGGAGGCAGATTTTCCTGCGTAGCTGACCCGCCAGATCGATTTCGCCGCATCCTCGCTGAAAAGCAGGCTGCCGTCCTTCGCCACCGTGACTCCCACGGGCCGGCCCCACACGTTGCCGTCGGGGTTGACGAAGCCGGTCACGAAATCCTCATATTCGCCGCGTGCCTTGCCGGTGTCCTTGTCGATGGGCACGCGCACGATCTTGTAACCCGTGCGCTTGTTGCGGTTCCAACTGCCGTGGAACGCCGCGAACGCGTCCCCACGGTACGCGGGGGGGAAATGGGTGCCGGTGTAAAACACGAGATTCAGCGTCGCCGAGTGGCTTTGCACGGGCACGTCGGGACGCAATACCTTGTCGGCGAGTTCGGGGTGCTCGCCGGATTTGCGTGGGTCGGGGTGATTGCCCATGTAGAACCACGGCCAGCCATAGAACCCGCCGGGCGCGACGCGCGTGATGTAATCCGGCACGAGATCGTCGCCGAGGCCGTCGCGTTCGTTGGCGCTGACCCAAACGTCGCCCGAACCCGGCTGGACCGCGATGCCCACGGGGTTGCGGATGCCGTAACCGAAAATTTTCTGGTCGGTGCCGTCCGGTTTCATTTCCCAGACGAGCGCGCGTTCGCGTTCGACCGGGTTGTTGCGCTCGTCCACGTTGGAACCGCTGCCGACCGTGACGTAGAGCGTCTTACCGTCGGGCGAGAAAACGAGTGCGCGCGTGGTGTGCCCGCCGCCACCGACGATCCGGGCCGGTAACTTCTCCGCCGGGCCGGTGGCTTTGAGGTCGCCGTTTTTGTAAGGGAAGCGAACGACGCCGTCGGTGTTCGCGGCGTAGAGAAATTGCGGGTCGGGGCCGGGCGGATAGAAGGCGAGGCCGAAGGGTTTGTTGAGACCGTCGGTGGCAAAAATCTCGCGCACGTCAGGCGTGTCCCGGCCGGCGGAGGTACGGAG
>CALMVM010000275.1:2475-3224 GCA_937873255.1 uncultured Verrucomicrobiota bacterium
AGGATTTTGTTCGCCCCGGTTTCGGCCACGAAGATGTCTCCGTTGGGCGCGGTCAACAGGTAGCGGGGGTTCTGGAAACCGGTCGCGTATTCCTCGATTTTGAAACCTTCCGGGACGTGGAGCTGAGCACCGTCGGGCCGTCGGACGAGGTTGGGCCCGTTAACCGGGGAGTTGGTGGAAAAGGGCGGCGGAAGTTTGTCCAGGTCGATGCGGTGGATCGTGCCTGGCGCGTCGTGGGTCCAGTCGCCGGCGACCTTGGCGAGTTCGGCGGGAGCCTGGCTGTCGCGTTTGGCGACGGCGTCGTCCTGGGCGTGGAGAACGGGGCAAAAAACGGCGGCGAAGACGGTCGCCCCAAACCCGAGGCGACGTGGGAGGGCGAAGGAGAGCGGTGGGAAGTGCATGCGTAGCTTCTGGTTCGCAATGGTGCAGGCCGGCGCGTGTCCTGCGGGCGAATTTCCTTTCGGCCGTCGTGGGATGCACTTGACCGGAGCGATTAAAACGATTCCTTGGATCGCCTGCCGTCCACACCTCGATTACCAATCATGTTTTCCTTCCTGCGCTACGCGGCCGTCATCGTCCCGGTCCTCTTTTTCTCGTTGCCCGCTGCCCGTGCCGACCAGACCGTCACGATCTCGGCCAACGACCAGATGAAATTCGACACCACCGACATCAACGGCAAGGTAGGCGAGAAAATTCTCATTACCCTGACAAACGACGGTTCACTGCCCAAAGCAGCCATGGCGCACAAC
>CALMVM010000275.1:3234-21086 GCA_937873255.1 uncultured Verrucomicrobiota bacterium
GCGCACAACGTCGTCGTTCTCAAGCCCGGCACCGACGTGGCGGCGTTCATCGCGGCGGCCAGCGCAAGCCAGCGCGCCAGTGCCGACTATCTTCCCGACGGCGACCAAGCCACGCGGATCGTCGTCCACACAAAATTGCTCGGCCCCGGCGAGCAGGACACCGTGTCGTTCACCCCCGTTACGCCGGGCGTATACGAGTACGTTTGCACATTCCCGGGTCACACGGCGGCGGGAATGCGGGGGAAGATCGTCGTGCAGTAAACCGGGTCTGCGTTGCGCGGGAATGGCACCGCCAAGGCTAACAACGGAAAAAATCTCTCGGTATCCGACCGCGCGTCAACGCGTGGTGGAGAGTTTCGGACGGCCGCGCTTCGGCGGGCCGGAGGTCGAAGGAGCCAGCAAGGCGTCGCCCGTGGGCAACGTCTTGGCGTGGGTCTGCGCGAGGCCGCGCAGGAATGAGGACGTGCCACCCAGATACTTCAGCGTCAGGAGTTCCTCCTTCAGGCCCTTGGCAGCGTTCGAGCGAACGTGTTTGTCTTGCACGAGCCACGCGACGAGTTCGTCGATGAGCTTCTCGCTGGGGGAACGCTGACCGTTTTCCAGCTTGATCCATCCGGGGGCCGAAACGAAACCTTGCGCCCCGAAAGCTTCCTGGGAAAGGCCGCTCTCGCGCCGGATCGACTTGAGTTTTTCTCCGAGTGTCATTTCGCTAATACAAGCAGTGGCCGTACGCCCTGCCAAGAGGGAATTTTACGCTCGTGCAAAGTATTTTGCGTTTGTCCATGGGGAATTATCCCCATAAGCCAACGTGGTCTTATTTCCCCGTCTTGGCGATCACTGGGGATGGTTCAGATGCACGCGAAAATACTCGACGATGCGTTCTTCGAGCCGGCCGCGCACGACCGGGTCGGGCACCATGTGGGTGAAGCTGTTCAGGGGGAGGAAGTCCACCGGCTTGCCGGCGCGAAACAACGCGTCGATCAGCCGCAAGCTGTGGCGCGGGTAGACGTTGTCGTCCGCCGTGCCGTGGATGAGCAGCAGCGGCCGGCTCAAGCCGGCGGCGTAGGTGAGGAGTGACCCTTCCTTGTAGGCGTCGGGCCAGCGGCCGGCGTCGGGAACACCGAGGTAGCGTTCGGTGTAGCAGGTGTCGTAATCCATCCAATCGACCACCGGCGCGCCGGCCACCGCCGCCTTGAAAACATCCGGCCGCCGCAACACCGCCAGCGCCGCCATGTAGCCGCCGAAACTCCAGCCCGTGATGCCCACGCGGTCCATGTCCATCTCCGGGTGTTTCGCCCCGAGCGCCTGCAACGCTGCGACCTGATCGTCCAACGGCACGCTGCCGAAATGTCCGGCAATGGCGCGCTCCCAGTCGCGCCCGCGCCCAGGCGTGCCGCGCCCGTCGATGGCCACGACGATGAAGCCCTGGTCGGCGATCCATTGGTCGAGCAGATAGGGACGCATCGAAGCGACGACCTGTTGATGCTCGGGGCCGCCGTAAACATCGACGATCACGGGGTAACGGTATTTGGCGGTGGGGTTGTAGCCGTGGGGTCGCACGATCATGCAGGCGTAATGAACATCGGATTCTCGTTTGTCCTCATCCTTCGCGATTGCTGCCTCGTAGGTGGCAGTGGGATTGAGAGGAGGTTTGAATGCAGGGTCCGAGGAGAAGAACGCCGACAAGAGGTCAAAGAAGGAAACCGTCGGAACGAGAGATGGTTCGAGAGCCACATCCGGTAGTTCTCCGACGACCGAGCCGTCACTAACGCGGCAGACCTTAGTGTGAGACATCTTTCTCTCCGATTGGCTCTGCACCACGAAGATCGTCTCGGAGTCACCGAAGTTGGCTTGCACCAGTCCCATCTCATCTTGCCCTCGATCATGGTAGCCGTCGGCCTTTTTGACGAAGGGGATGCTCGTCAACATGGTAGTAACGGCAAAGGCGTCTATAGTTTCATAGATCCGCCCGCCCGCCACGCGGACTACTGCGCGGCAATGAGGTGAGACGTCCATCTCCTCAGTGAGACGATTGCATGACTGGCCATCGGTGGTGCGCCGCTCAAGGACGCGCCGCCCCGTTCGCTCGCTCGCCCACAGGAATCCGCTGCCGTCCTCCTCGGACAGCCAAACCGGTACATCTTGAGGTAAATTTACCCAGGCGTCATCGTGCTCAGTGAGAAGGACCGTCGTGTCACCCCACGTCGGGTCAGCCCGCAGCAAAGCGAGGTCGGTCTGGTCGCGTGAGAGGACCGTCAAGGTCAGCGGGCCGTTTTCGGTCCAGGTGACTTTGCCGAGGTAGGGATATTTCTTGCGGTCCCAGTCGAGCCAGACCGTCTCGCCGGGCACATCGACGAACGTCACCCCAAGTCGTACGCTGACGTTGTTCTTTCCCGGGCGCGGGTAGAACGTGCGCGAAGGTTCGCCGCCGGGCTTGGCGGGGTCGGCGACGTACCAGCTTTCGACCTGCGAGGCGTCGTTTTCCTGGTAGGCGATCCGTAGTGAGTCGGGCGACCACCAGAAGCCCGAAAAACGGTTCATCTCCTCCTGCGCGACGAACTCCGCCAGCCCGTGCGAGATCGTCTCGGTGCCGCCGGTGGTGACGGCGGATTCCTTGCCTGTCGTGAGATCGAAAACGCACACGTCCTGATTGCGCACGTAGGCGACGCGGCGGCTGTCGGGCGAGAACTTCGGATCGACAATCGTCCCCGGGCCGGTGGCGAGTTCGCGCGCGACGCGTTTGGTGCGGTCGAGCACGTAAAGCTTGCCCGAAAGGCCCAGCAAAACGAGCGCGCTGTTCTTTGAAATGCTGAACGACGTGAACCCGCCGACGCTGATGCGCTGGCGTTCGCGGCGGGCTTTTTCCTCGGACGAAAGGTTCTCCGCCGCGCCGTTGAGGGCCTCGTCGGGAGCCAGCAAGCGACGGGTCTCCCTGGTGGCGACGTTGAACTCGAAAAGCTCCTGGCTCGGTTCACGCGCCGACTTCGCGCGCAGGAACAGCACGGCGGAGCCGTCGGGCGTCGGCGTGGCGTTGACGGGACGGCCAAGCATGAAGCCGCGCGTCTCGGCGTAGTCGCGCAAGAACGTGTCTCCACCGGCGGATGACGATGGCGGATCGGCGTGGGCGGTCAGGGCCGGAATGGTCGAGGCGCAGGCCAGAAGGGCGATTTGCCGAAGACATGAGAGCGAGTTTGCGATCCGCATGCGGCTTCGATAAAGCGGATTCGGGCGGCAGGCAAACGCGGTTCGCGCGCCGGACGAAAGTAGACCGTGCGCGCGCAAACTCCGCGCGCTATGCTCAGCGCATGAGTCCGCAGGAGTGTCCGTTTCGCTCGATCTACCGGCACGGCTTCATCCGGGCGGCGGTGTGCGTGCCGAAAGTCCGCGTCGCCGATCCGCGTTTCAACGCCGAACACACCCTCGGCCTCGCCCGGCGCGCGTCGGACGCCCACGCCGCCGTCGCGCTTTTTCCCGAACTCGGCGTCTCCGCTTACACGAACGAAGACCTGTTCCACCAGGACGCGCTCCTCGACGCCACGCTGGCGGCGCTCGCATCGCTGGTCGAGGCGAGCGTGGAACTGACACCCGTGCTCCTGGTCGGCGCGCCGCTGCGGTTCGAGGGCAAGTTATTTAACTGCGCCGTCGTCATCTATCGCGGGCAGACGCTCGGCATCACGCCCAAAAGTTTCCTGCCGAACTACCGCGAATTCTACGAGAAACGGCAGTTCACGGCCGGACGCCACGCGGTCAGTCGGGAAGTGAATTTCCTCGGGCACACCGTGCCGTTCGGCAACGACCTGATCTTCGACGCGACCAACGTGCGCGATTTCTCGCTGCACGCCGAAATCTGCGAGGACGTGTGGACGCCGATCCCGCCGAGCACGTTCGCGGCGCTGGCGGGCGCGACGGTGCTCGCGAACCTGTCGGCCAGCAACATCACCGTCGGCAAGGCCGATTACCGGCGCGACCTGTGCGCCGCGCAGAGCGGGCGTTGCGTGGCGGCGTATCTCTACAGCGCGGCCGGTCCCGGCGAATCGACGACCGACCTCGCGTGGGACGGTCACGCGCTCATTTACGAAAACAACGAGCGCCTCGCCGAAGCGCCGCGCTTCCCGTCCGACGAGCAGATGATCGTCGCCGATCTCGACCTGGAGCGTCTCGCGCAGGAACGGATGCGGCTGGGCAGTTTCAACGACGCCGTCGCCGATCACCGCGAACGCGTGCGCGCAATCCGGCGCGTGCCGTTCGAGTTTCAAGTGCCGGCGGGCGAGGTCGCGCTGGCGCGGACGGTCGAGCGGTTCCCGTTCGTGCCGAGCGATCCGGCGTTGCGCGACGAACGCTGCTACGAGGCTTACAACATCCAGGTCCATGCGTTGATGAAGCGCATGGAGCACGCGCGGATCGAACGCCTCGTCATCGGGGTCTCGGGCGGGCTGGATTCCACCCACGCGCTGATCGTCGCCGCCAATACGATGGACCGCCTCGGCCTGCCGCGCGAACGCATTCTCGGCTACACGATGCCGGGTTTCGCCACGAGCGAGACCACGCTGAAAAACGCGCACGAGCTCATGCGGGCGTTGCGGATCACGGCAGCCGAGATCGACATCCGGCCGAGCTGCCGCCAGATGCTCGCGGACCTCGGGCACCCGTACGCGCGCGGAGAGAAGGTCTACGACGTGACGTTTGAAAACGTGCAGGCCGGCGAACGCACCTCGCACCTGTTCCGGCTGGCGAACATGCACAACGGCATCGTGCTCGGCACGGGAGACCTGAGCGAACTGGCCCTCGGCTGGTGTACGTACGGCGTGGGCGACCACATGAGCCATTACAACATCAACGCGTCCGTACCCAAGACGTTGATTCAACATTTGTTGCGCTGGGTGATCGGCACGGGGCAATTCGACGCGGACACCGACGCCGTGCTGCAATCCATCCTCGACACGGAGATCTCGCCCGAACTCGTGCCCCACGAGGCCGACGACGCGAAGGAACCCGCGCAGAGCACCGAGGCGAAAGTCGGTCCGTACGACCTGCAGGATTTCAATCTGTACTACGTGACGCGCTTCGGATTCCGCCCGAGCAAAGTGGCGTTCCTGAGCGAACACGCCTGGGCGAACAAGGGGCGGGGGAACTGGCCCGACAGTCTCCCGGTGGCACGGCACCGGCAGTACGACCTGGCGACGATCAAGCGGTGGCTCGACGTGTTCCTGTTCCGGTTTTTCCAGATCAGCCAGTTCAAGCGTTCATGCCTGCCGAACGGTCCGAAGGTCGGTTCCGGCGGCTCGCTCAGTCCGCGCGGCGATTGGCGCGCGCCGAGCGATTCGGAAGCGACGGTCTGGCTCGAAGAATTGCGCCGCAATGTGCCGGATTGATCAGGCCCACGTCACCGCGCCTTTGGCGTCGCGCAGCACGACGCCGCGCAGGAACTCGACTCCCTTGCGCAACCCTTCGTTGGGTGACATGAGGCTGTCCTCGTGTTCCATGCTCAGTGTGCCGTCATAGCCGACTATTCGCAGCGTGCTCACGAAATCGCGCCAGAAATCCTCGCCGTGCCCGTAGCCGACCGTGCGGAAGATCCACACGCGATTCGCCTCGTCGCTGTACGGCTTGGTGTCGAGATAGCCGTCGTAGTCGGCGTTGATTTTGTAGAGTTCCGTGTCCTTGGCGTGAACGTGGTGGATCGCGCCGTCCGCGCCGAGTTTGCGCACGGCTTTGATCGGGTCGATCCCCTGCCAGAAAAAATGGCTGGGGTCGAAATTCGCGCCGAGCACCCCGCTCGTCGCGTGACGCAGGCGCAACATCGTCTCGGGATTGTAGACGAGAAAGCCGGGGTGCGCCTCCAGGGCGATTTTCTTGATCCCGTGATCGGCGGCGAATTTCGTTTGCTCCTTCCAATAGGGGATGGCGACCTCGTTCCATTGGTAGTCGAGAATTTCGAGAAAATCCGGCGGCCAGGGGCAGGTGACCCAGTTGGGATATTTCGCGCCGGCCGCGTCGCCCGGACAACCTGAAAAAGTGGTGACAACTTCGACGCCGAGCTTGGCGGCGAGCCGGACGGTCGCCTGGAAAACGGCGTGATGTTCGTTGGCGATGTCGGAATTGGGATGGAGCGGGTTGCCGTGGCACGAGAGCGAGGAAATCGTCAGTCCGCTCTCGGCGATGGCTGCCTGGAATTCCTTGAGCTTGCCCTCGTTGGCGAGGAGTTCGTCCGGTTTGCAATGGGCGTTGCCCGGGTAGGCACCGGTGCCGAGTTCCACGGTGTCGCATTTCAGACCGGCGACGTGGGCGAGGGCGTCCTTGAGAGGAAGACTGCTGAGGATGGCGGAGAAAACACCGACTTTCATGGTGGAAAACGGGAGGGATGAAGAGTGAAGGATGAAAGCGAACCGAGAGACCAGAAAACAGGAAGGCAAACCGGGAAGAAAGTTTTTCCGTCCCATCCATCATGCTTTCTCGACCAGGTTTTGCGGCTGGCCTTCGAGGAAGCGAAGAATATTTTGCGCGGTGGTGGCGTTGATGCGCTCGACGGCCTCGACGCTGTTGAAGGCGACGTGCGGGGTAAAGATCACACCCGGCCGGGCGAGGAGGCGTTTGTTGCGCAAGAGGCCCTGCAACTCGCGGATGCGGCCGGCCTCGTGGTCGTGAAGTTCGGCCGCGCTGGTGACGCCGTGCAGGCGGTCGATGATCTGGCCGCTGATGACCCGGGTCATCTCCTGTCGCACGGTGTTCTCCTCTTCGAGCACGTCGAGACCCGCCCCGGCAACGTGGCCGGAATCGAGCGCCTCCAGGAGGGCATCGGTATCGATCAGGGCACCGCGCGCGGTGTTGACGATCAACACGCCCGGCCGGCACCGCGCGAGGGTGTCCCGGTTGAGCAGGTGGCGAGTTTCCGCCGTCAGCGGCAGATGCAAGGTCAAGATGTGAGCCTCGGCCAGGAGACGTTCGAGCGGGACGAAATCGAACCCGGCGTGCTGCGCGACGCTCGTCGGCGCGTGCACGTCGAACGCGAGCGCCTGCATCCCGAACGCCTGCGCGACGGCGATGACGTGCCGGCCGATCCGGCCCGCACCGAGGACGCCGAGGGTTTTGCCGCGCAACTCCGAAGCTCGCACGGCCTCGTAGGAGAGCTTGCCGTCGCGCGCGGAATCGCCCGTCACCTCGGGCAGCCGGCGTGCGAGGGCGAGGATCAGCGCGAAGGTGTGTTCCGCGACGGTGTGTTCGCCGTAGCTGGGGACGTTCGCGACCGTCACGCCGCGCGCCCGGCAGGCGGCGAGATCGATGTGCTCGGTGCCGGTCGAGCGGGTGGCGATCAGGCGCAGCGCCGGGCGGGCTGCGAGAAAAGCGTCGTCAACCGTCGTGTGGATGAACACCGAGACGACCTCCGCGCCGGACCCGATCTGCCCCGACCGGGAAACGCAAAACACCTCGCGGCCGGCCAGCGCCGAGGCGAAATAGGCGGCGTCGGCCGGTTCGGTGTCCAAGAAGTAGATGCTCACGAAGGGCGAAAAGGATGAAGGATGACAGCGGAGAGGCGGAAGGCGGCGAAGAGGCGCGCGAGCAGGATGTCCCAACGCAAACATTAGCGCACAATTTTCTTTTCTGCTTTCAACCTTCATCCCTCATCCTGCATCCTTCCTCCCGGTGGATCGCGGCATTTTCATTACGTTCGAAGGCTCTGATGGATGCGGGAAATCCACGCAGATCGAGCGACTCCGGCTGCGTTTGACCGAGGACGGCGCGGACCGCCCCGCCACCTTCCTGCGCGAACCCGGCGGCACGCCGCTCGGCGAGGAAATCCGCCGCCTGCTGAAGCGCTCCGCACCGGACTGGAACGTGTCGGCCGAAGCCGAATTGCTTCTCTTCGCCGCAAGCCGCGCGCAGTTGGTCCGCGAGACGATCCTGCCGGCGTTGGCGGGCGGGGGGATCGTCGTGTGCGACCGGTTCCTGGATTCGACGACCGTTTACCAGGGGGTTGCCCGGCGGCTCGACCCGGGGGTGGTCAACGCCATCAACCAGTTCGCCGCCGGCGAGCGCCGGCCGGACGTGACGTTCCTGCTGGACCTGCCCCCGGAAGTCGGTTTGTCGCGCGCCTACCAACGCGCCGGGCCGCTCCTGCTGCCGCCCGACCGCATGGAACTCGAACCGCTCGCTTTCTACGAGGCCGTGCGCGCCGGCTACTTGCGGTTGGCGGCGCTGGAGCCGGAACGCTTCGTCGTGCTGGACGCGAGCCGCACGCCCGACGAACTTGCCCGCCTCGTCTGGACCCATCTGACCGAACGTTTCCATGGCCCTTGCACCTCCCATCGCGCTTGATTACCTGCGTCGCGCGCACGCCGCCGGCCGCCTCGGCCACGCCTACCTCTTGATCGGCGACGAACAGGCGGGGTTCGATCTCGCCGCGCAGATCGCCGCGCTCGTCGTCCGCGCCGGCCCGGGCGGGGCGGTCGGGCATCAGGATGTGTACGTCGTCGAGCCGGAATCCAAGGCACGCCGCATCCTGATCGAGCAGGTGCGTGAACTCGAAAACGCCCTGCGTCTGCGCGCGTCGGCGGCCGGTGGGCGGAAAGTCGGGATTTTGCGTCAGGCCGACCGGATCAATACGCAGGCCGCAAACGCATTTCTCAAGACATTGGAGGAGCCCCCCGCCGAGTCGCTCCTGTTGCTGGTAAGCAGCCTGCCGGAGAGTCTGCCGGAGACGATTCTCTCGCGCTGCATCAAGGTGGTCCTGCACACCGGTAGCGACGACGGAATGGCCGTTTCGCCGGAGGAAACGGCGCTGCGCGGCGCGTTGGAGCGGTTCGCCCGGGAGAACGGCACCGATCCGCGCGGCTCGCTGCCCGCCGCCTACGGGTTGCTGCGAGAATTCAGCGGATTGCTCTCCGCCACGCGGGGACGCCTCCAGAACGATGCCGACACCGCACTGGAAGCCGAGGAGACCCGCTACGCCCAGACGACCGACGGCGCGTGGCTCGCGGAGCGGGAGACTTATTACAAATCGCTCGTGGAAGCCCGTTATGTGGCTGCCCGCGCGAGACTGGTGGAGAGCCTCGCGCGCTGGTGGGGCGACGTGCTGCGTTATCAAGCAGCGGGAGCCGCCGCCGGTTCCGCCTCCCCCGGCGTGGCGACGCTGGCGCAGAGGCTACCAACCGCCGAAATCCTCCGTCGACTAGCAGCCATCGAGTCGTTGCGGGAGAACATGGACCGCAACATCCAAGAAGGCCTCGCCCTGGAGGTAGCTTTCCTGCAGGTTTTCGGGGTGTGAGCGCGCGTGTGGGTGCGCCTCTGTTTCAAGGAGCGGCCGAAGCGGCCGGTGAGGCTGCCGGAGCTACTGGTGACGCGCCGGGGCTTGCGGCGGGCGCGGTCGGGTCGGAGGCGTTCGCGTTGATCTCCTCCTTGAACTTGTTGAGCGCGGTGATCTGTTCGTTGTAAGTTTTCAGCAGTGCGTTAAACGGTGTGCCGTCGGCCGTCTTCTTGAAGACGATGTGTTTCTCCGCATTGACGCTCCAACCGCCAAACGTCGAGTCGAGATAGCCCAGGATCTGGTCGCCGGTTTTGAGCGTGTCGCCCTGGGTCGTGCGCAACTGCAGGATTTTCTCGGTGGGCATGTTCGCGCCGGTCAGGGAAGTTTCGACTTCCACATCGTTGGGGATGAGAGGCGTCTTCTTGAGTTCGTCGCGATAGGCCGCTTCCTGACCCTTGACGAATGCGGCGTAGTCGTCGTTCGCGGCGAGGCACTTCTTGACCAATTCACGCCGGGCGGCAATGGCCTCCTTCGACGGCAGGCTGGCAGCACTGAAAGCACCCGCCGTGATGAGAGCACTGTACGCCTCGGTGAATGGCTGCAATTTACTTTGCCGCACGAGTTTAAACGAATCGATGGCCGTCTGGATATACTGCGCGCGTTGCGCCCGGCTGTACGTGGCGTTACCGGAAGCATCGATATTCGATGCCTTGGCGGGGGACGGCGCGCCCGCCGAGGCGGTCGGCGTCGCGGTCGGTTTCGCGGTGTTCACCATCGCCGGGGCGGCCACGGCGGGCTTGTAGAAAAGGAAATAGTACGCTGCCGCGCCGCCGAGCACCAGGAGCAGCAGGACGATGAGAAACGCACCGCCTCCGCCGCCCTTCGGCGAATCGGAAGTCGTCTGGTAGAGGCGCGTCGAAGGTTTCGGCGAGGAAGGGTCGGACGGGTCGGGTGGCATAAGGATAAAACGTCGTGCTTACCGTGCATATCGTCTGTCGGGCAGCGGTGGGCTTCCCCTGTATGGCAAAAATTTGTGGCCGGCGGCGGCGAACATTTCCGCTTGGCGGGGTTTTTGGCGGCGGCCTATGCTGGAGATCGGCTGCGACGACATCTCTTGATTCAACACCTCCCCGCGATGAAAAAAACGCTCAACATCGGCATGATCGGCTACAATTTCATGGGCAAGACCCATTCGAACGCCTGGCGTCAGGTGGGCCGGTTCTTCGACCTGCCCGCCGAGGTGCGGCTCAAGACGATCTGCGGGCGCAACCGGGCCAAGACCGAGGCCGCGGCCGCACGGTTCGGCTGGGAGAAATCCTGCGCGGATTGGCGCGAGGTCATCGACGATCCCGAGATCGACATCGTGGACATCACCACGCCCAACGACTCGCACGCGGCCATCGCCATCGCCGCCGCCGAGGCGGGCAAGGCCATCCTCTGCGAGAAGCCGCTCGGCATGAACGTGCCCGAATGCGAGAAGATGGTCACCGCCGTGGAGAAAGCGGGCGTGGTCAACATGGTCTGCCACAACTACCGGCGCATCCCGGCCATCGCGCTGGCAAAACGCATGATCGAGCGCGGGGACCTGGGCGACCGGATTTATCATTACCGCGCCCGTTACGCGCAGGAATGGATCATGGACCCGGCGTTTCCGTTGGTGTGGCGTTTGCAGGCCGACATCGCCGGCAGCGGCACGCATGGCGACATCGATGCCCACATCATCGACCTCGGCCGCTATCTCGTCGGCGAAATCAAGGAGGTCTGCGGCACGATGGAGACCTTCATCAAGGAACGCCCGCTCCAGTGCGAGGCGGGGGAGGGACTGACCGCCGCAGCGAGCCAGCAGACCGGCAGCGTCACGGTGGACGACGCCGTCTGTTGGATCGGCCGGTTCCAGAACGGGGCGCTGGCGAATCTGGAAGCCACGCGCTTCGCCGCCGGGCGCAAGAACCACATCACCTTCGAGATCAACGGCAGCGGGGGAAGTCTCGTTTTCAACTTCGAGGACATGAACCGCCTCGGCTTCTACAACGCCGCCGATCCGTCGGATGCGCGGGGGTTCCGCGATATCCTCGTGACAGAAGGCGAGCATCCGTTCGTCGGTTCCTGGTGGCCGGCGGGGCACATCATCGGGTACGAACACACGTTCGTGCACACGTTCGCGGACTTCGTGAAAGCGGTCGTGGACGGCAAGAGCGTGCAGCCGACCTTCGCGGACGGATTGGCGAACGAACGCGTGCTCAGCGCGATCTCCGATAGTGCCCGGGACCAGAAATGGGTGATATTGTGAGCCGATGAGTGCTGCTGATATTTCTCCGGTCATCTATGCCATCGGTGGACCGAACGGCGCGGGCAAGACCACCTTCGCGCGGGCGTTCCTGCCCGCCGAGGGGATCGAGCAATTCCTGAATGCCGACTCCCTGGCAGCCGGTCTGTCACCGTTGCGACCGGAGGCGATGGCGATCCCGGCTGCGCGTTTGCTGCTCAAGCGGTGGCGTGAGTTAGTGGCAGCGCGGACGAGCTTCGCGTTCGAGAGCACGTTCAGCGGGCGCACGTACGCTCCGATGCTGCGCGACGCAAAGGCGGCGGGTTACAGCATCAAAGTGTGTTATCTGTGGCTGCCGGACGACAACGCCTCCCTCCGCCGCGTCCGCAACCGAGTGCGACAGGGCGGGCACAACGTTCCGCCGGAGGATATCCGGCGACGTTACCTGCCGAGCGTGCGCAATTTTTTCGAGCTTTATCTGCCGCTGACCGATGTTACGGTATTATACGAGGCCACCAACCCGCCACCGCGAATCTTAGCGCGCTGGTCGGGTCCATCCATAGAAATTTTGCAGCGAGAGCGTTATGAAAGAATCCACCAGCAAGCCCTTATCGGACCCGGTTCTTGATGCCTTCACCGAAGCGGTGGACAAGGCGATGCGGCGGGCATACCTCGTGGCAAAAAAAGAAGCCGCGCGTTATGGTTTGAAGCTGATCGTCAACCGTCCGCGTCCTTCCTCTCGCAAAGCCGCCACTGCCCGCCGGTCACGGCGCGCGTTGGAAAGCGTCTAACGCCCGGTCGTACACCAGCCATGCCTTGGCTGTCGGATGTGTGGAATCCACGTACCAGTGCGGGTCGTTTTCGGCCTCTGGGAACGTGAGTAACTGCGCGTCGTACGGCTTCACCGCGTCGCGCAACTTTTGATAGAAAAGTTCGGCGGAACGCGGAGTGAGACCTTGGAGCGCGCCGAAGTTCGCGTTGAGCGGCTGGCAGACGAGCAGCAGGCGGAGGTCGAACTCGCGCGCCGTGCGCAGGAGCAAATCGAGGTCGGTCCATTCCTTGGATGAGAGACAGATACGCGCGAAATTTTCGTCCGGCGAAACTTCCGGATGCTGCGCGTCACGGAAGGCGCGGGTGCGGTTCGCGTCGAAGGATGTGCGCGCCGTGGTGCTGGACGTGGTCAAGACGGGCTGGCGTGCGTAAAACTCCTCGGCCTCGCGCAGGCGGCCTTCCCCATCGATGGCCGCTGGGACGGGCGGCGGCGGCCCGTTGCCCGGCAGCGGGTGATCCCGCAGCCAAAGCGCGACCTTCGCGACATCGCTCTCACCGAGCAGGCGGTTTTGCAACGCCCCGAGCGGGACCATCGCGGCGAGCAGCAATCGGTCGGTGAGCCCCTTTTGCGACTCGCACTCGAACGCGGCCTTCATCAGCGGAAACTGCCCGACGAGATTCGGGTAATCGAGCAGCCGGCGGGCAAAATCGCGCCGCAACTCTGGACTCAGCCCCCCGCCGAACGCCACCCGGCTGCCGTGCAACGGGGAGAAATTAATCCCGAACCCGTTCGGGTCCAGCTCCGGCACCTGAAACCACGTCGGCGAGAGGAACACCACTGCCTTGCGCCCGTGCACGACCGGACCGAGCGCGGCGAGTTTCGTGGCGACCACGAGGTCCGTCTCGCCGGGATACGCCACCGGGAAAACGTCGAATCCCGTCGGGCGCGAACGGAAAAAATCGTCCGGCCGATTCGGCTGCGGTTGGGTCAACTCGCTGCTGCCGTAGACCGGCAACATCGCCGGATCGCGGAACGCCTCGGCCTGTACGGCGACCCCGGCGAGTTTTTGCAGCGCGACGCTCGAGAAATTCCCGGCTTCCGGCGCGCCCTTGAACCATCCGATGTCCCGTCGCACCTGCGCCCTCGTACCCACATGCATCGCCCCTACGGCCGCCACCGCGCAGACCGTCGCCACGAACGCCGACCGCAAACGCAGAGGCGGTGCAGGACGGGCGGGGGGAGGGGAAGTCCGGTCGGCCATGACGCCAAGATGCAGCAAAATCCGACAATCGAAAGCGCCGTTGCGGGTTGAGCGAGCCGGCAACCCGTTGCAAGGTGCGGGCGTGAAGAGTTCGCTCCGCCGATTCGCGCCCATTGTCATCACGGCGGCGGGCCTGATCGCGTTCCTCGGCGCGAGGACCGCCGAAGCGCAGGACCAGCCGGCGGCCGACCCTTCGCAGACGGAGATCGACGCCTTCGTCCGGGAACAAATGCGCGAGCAACGCATCCCCGGATTGTCGCTGGCCGTGACCATCGACAACGAACTGATTTTCACCAAGGGCTACGGCGCGGCCAACGTCGAACTGCGCTCGCCCGCGCTGGCCGAGAGCGTCTACGAGGTCGCCTCGCTCACCAAGCAGTTCGTCGCCGTGGCCGTGCTGCTGCTGAATCAGGACGGCAAACTCGCCCTCGACGATCCCGTCAGCCGTTATTTGCCCGAAGCGCCGCCGGCCTGGGAGAAGATCACCCTGCGCCACCTGCTCACCCACACCTCGGGCATCCCCGACTACGACGACGCCGGCCAGCCGCTCGACCCGCACCGCGATTACACGGAGGACGAGCTGGTCGCCCGCGCGACGAAACTACCGACGAAATTCGCCCCCGGCGTGCGCTGGAATTACAGCAACACCGCCTACGTCCTGCTCGGCGTGATCGTCCATCGGGTCAGCGGGGTGTTCTACGGCGATTTTTTGCGCACGCGGGTGTTCTCGCGCCTGCACATGGGCAATACGAACGTCAACCGGCCCGACGACCTCCTGCCGTTCCGCGCGGCGGGCTACCGGCTGGAGGCGGGTCTCCTCAAAAACCAGGAATACCTCGCCCCCACGCAATGCGCGACGGGGGACGGCGGGATCGTCTCGACCGTCGTGGATCTTGCCAAATGGGACGCCGCGATCCAGTCCGGCGCGTTGCTGCCGCCGGACATCTGGGACCAGATTTTCAAGCCGGTGACGCTCAACAGCGGCAAATCGTTCCCGTACGGCTTCGGGTGGTTCATCCGGGAGCAGGCCGGACGGCCCTACTACGAACACAGCGGGCATCTGCAGGGCTTCGCGTCGCACATCCTGCGTTTCCCGAGGGTGCGCGTGTCCGTGGTGGTGCTGGCGAATCTCGCGCAGGCCGATCCGTGGGAAATCGCCCACGGCGTGGCGAGCCTGATCCGGCCCGACCTGAAGCCGCCGGCCGACCATCCCATCGACGATGGCGAACCGGCGGTGACGGACCTTTTGCGCCGCACGTTGGGCAGTCTGCGCAACGGCGAGGTGCTCAAGGACGCGTTCACGGACGAAGGGGCAAACGCCTACAACGCCGAGGTGCTGGCGGATTTCAAGCAGCGCCTCGGCAAGCTACCAGCCTTCGGCAAATATGAACTGGTCGGCCGGGCCGAGGTCGGAGACCAGACCGAGTACGGCTACTGGGTCCAGGTCGGCGAGGCGAAGTGGCTGCTTGAAGTCGCCCTCGACACCGATGCCGGCAAGGTGGAGCGGCTCCAGTTCAACCCGCTTTGACGCGGCGCGTCCACACGGCGAAGCCGCCCATCGCCAGCAGGCTCATCCCCGCCGCGACCGCGCCCCAAACCACCGCGCGGGGCCGATAACTCAGGACCAGCCGGCCGTGGCTGCCCGGCGGCAGCGTGATCGTCGGGAACAAGTTCTGGAACGCCGACACCGCCACCGGCGCGCCGTCAAGCGCCGCCACGTAGCCCGGGAAGTACGGGCGACGGAAGGCGAGCAAAGCGCCGGGTTCGTTGCCGGCGGGCACGCTCACGTCGAACGCGCTGCCTGCGCGGGAGTTTTCCGACGAGCGAATTTGCACCTCTTCAAACGGGGACGGCACACTGAAATCCGGGCGGTTGGGAAACACCGATGGCATCGATTCCGCGTGCCAGGCGCGTACTTCGGGCAGCGGGCCGTTGCGGCGGTGATAAACGAAGCCCTCCGCCGACTCCGAGGCAGTCTCCCAATCGGGATCGTTCAACCGCACGTCGCGCGGGCCGAAGTTGCGTTCGATCAGGATGCCGTCCACGCCGAGCCATTCCAACGGCCCCAGGTGCCCGGCCAACGGGAGCAGCGAGCGGCCGGTGTCCTCGGGGATCGAGCCGTGGGTTTCCATGTTCCAGAGCCGGCCGACACCGGGGGGCATGATCGGGCTATAGCCGTTGAGGGTGCGAACCCCCGCGTACATCCCCGTGCTGCCCGGCCGGACGACCGCGCCGAAGTCCGGCGGCGTCTGCCAGTCGCGGTACCATTCGTCCACCTTGTCGTACAGGCTCAGGTAAAGGCGGTCCGCCGAAAGCGGCGACACCTTCGCCAAACTCGGGCCGAAGGCATATTTCGGCAGGCCCGGGTTGGTGTACATGTGTTGATAGGTCGTCCAGAGTGAGGCGAGCGTCGCCAGGGCCGGCAGCCAGGCCGCCCACGTACCCCGGCGCGCGGTGAACGCCGACAGGGCCAGCCACGCGACGGCGATCAACAACGTCCAGAGGGGCAAGTACCAGGTGATCTCGTGATCGTTGGCGGTCTTGCAGAGCGACATCAGAATCCACGCCGCCCCGGTCAGGCCGGTCGCCCAGGCGCCGGGGTTAGTCGGCAGGCGGCGCGGTCGGCAGGAAGCCAATAGGTGCAAGGCGCGCGCGCCGATCAGCGCGAAAACGAGATGAAACAAGGGCAGCCAGCGGAAACTCCACCGGAACATCCCCGGACTCGGCAACACGCAAAGGACCACCACCGCACCGAGCAAGAGCAGATCCCACCTCAGCGCCCGCCACGCCCGGCCCCGCGCGCAGGCAAACGCCGCCAACAGCGCCGCCAACGGCACTAGGCCGCCGGCCAGTTCGAGCGCGGCGTGGGCCGAAGGGATGGCGGCGAAATCATTCCATTTGGTGGTCCAGTTCGGCAGGATCAAACCCGGCAGCCCGGCGGGCGGGACGGTCCAGGCGATGTTGCCCACGCCCGCGCCCTGCGAGCGGGTCGAACCCCGGATCGTCTCCAACAGCGACAACCATGCCGGTGCGGACAGGCCCAGCCCGAAAATCCAGCCCAGTGTCAGCGGCCAGAGCGAGCGCCAGCGGCGTCTCGCCAGCGCGTGCGCCACGAGCCAGGCCGTGACCAGCGCCAATCGCACGACCGTATATGGAAAACCCCCCGTCATCACGAGGTACACGAACGGGGCCGGCAGCAGCCAGCGCAGCCGCCCGGCGCGCGGGTCGCCGTCCTCGCGCATCGCCCGCTCGAACGCCCACCACGCCCACGGCAGCCAGGCGTCGGCCGCCAGCGCGCCAAACCAATCGGTCGCCCCCCAGCCGATTTCCCAGCCGTTGAGCGCGGCGATGAGCGCGACGACGGTCGCCAACGCCGCCGGTAGCCGCCGGCCGCGCGCCAGCAGGTACGCGCCGAGCGCCAAAGCCGCGAGGTGGATGATCGACAACGCCGCCGCCTGCAACGCGAAATCCGTCCAAACCGCGAATACGAGGACAACCCCCGCGTTCACGAACACGGAGAACGTCCCGTACTGGTATTCGCCCGCCAGATTGCCGCACGCCCAACTATACGGACTCAGCAACGGCCAATGTCCCTCCCGCCAAGACCGCGCCACGTCGGTCAAAACCGGCAGGATCGACACTTGGTAGTCGTCGTTCCAAAAGACGGTGTGGTTGCGCCTGACCAATCCGAGGCAGAACAACACGACCAACGCGACCACCCCGAACCCGGCTAGCAGGCGTTTGCCGAAGGCGATTCGTGGAAGGCGCATCCTGCGGAGCCTCGCGCAAAGGACGCAAAGCCGCAAAGCCGTAAGGTCGGAGGATGCCAATTAATCCCTTGTTCCTCACACTGAAAACGTTCTAAATCGGGCAAGGATAGCTCTCCGAACCACTTCCTGGATTTTTTTGGTGAGCAACCCGACCGCCGAAACCCATTCGTTGAAGGGTGGTCAGACGACTTGAGTGGCGTGTTCGATAGCGCTCGCCAACTCGCCGTCGTACCACTCGCTGTCGTCGCCAACCTCCACAGCTAGTGGTCTGAGTTGGAAGTGCGTTGGCAGAACCGGCCAACGCTGGCGAGGATGGCGTCGGCGGCTTGGTCCACACGAAAGGTTTGGGCCGGGCGTTGTTCTCTTTGATGTAGGCGCGGATGGCTTTTTCCAAGTCGTTGGTCCCTTTGAACACGCCGCGTTTGAGCCGGCGGCGGGTGAGCAGCGCAAACCAGCCCTCCACCAAGTTGAGCCACGAGGAGGAAGTTGAGATTGCCCCGCTTTCGTAGACAGCGTGGGGCTGGGCGTTTGGTTGTTTAGTT
>CALMVM010000276.1 GCA_937873255.1 uncultured Verrucomicrobiota bacterium
GGCCGCCGTCACGTCCGCCGACACGATCTACACGGTGGACAAAATCAGCGAGGGAACCGTCCTCGGTTGGATGGGCGTTGCGTGGCCGTCCGAATGGCCCGTGGAGGTCGTCATGGAAGGCGCGGGCGAAGATAGCGGCACGCCGTTGACCTTCCCGCGCCAGACGCCGCTCGCGGAAACCATTTTCAAGCTCATCATCGACCCCATCGACGGCACACGCGGCCTGATGTACGACAAACGCTCCGCGTGGGCGCTCGCCGGCCTCGCCCCGCAACGTGGCCCAACGACGGGTCTGCGCGACATCGCGGCAGCGGCTATGACCGAACTGCCCACCACCAAACAATGGCGCGCCGACCAGATCAGCGCCGTGCGCGGCGGCGGCCCCGCCGGGATCGTGGCAACGAGCGTCAACGTGCTCAACCGCGAACGTTTTCCCCTCGCCGTACGGCCCTCGCGCGCGACGGATTTCCGGCACGGCTTCGCGTCGTTCGCCAAGTTTTTCCCGGAGGGCAAGGCGCTCACCGCGCAGATCGAGGAAGCGGTCTGGGATCGTCTGCACGGCCGGGGACAGACGGTGGCGGCGCAGGTTTTCGACGACCAGTATCTCTCTACCGGCGGCCAGATTTACGAACTCCTCACCGGCCATGACCGCCTGCTCGGCGACCTGCGCCCGCTGGTGCTTTCGTCGCTCGGTTATCACCACGCGATGACGTGCCACCCCTACGACATTTGCACGGGCCTGATTCTCACCGAGGCGGGCGGCGTGCTCGAAGCGCCCGATGGCCGTCCGCTCGACGCCCCGCTCGACACGACTTGGCCCGTCGCGTGGATGGGCTATGCCAACGAGACGCTCGCGCGGCTCGCGCGGCCGGTGTTGTGGCAGGTGTGCGAACACTATCTTGCCTCCACCTGGCGCAACGGACGGTAGACAGAAGAATTCTAACATCGCACTAACATGCGTCGCTTCCAACGATTCCGTCTGCTCCTTCTACCTTCTGCCTTCTGCCTTCTGCCTTTCCTTTTTTCGGGCTGCCGAAAAAAAGAGACTCCCGTCGAGGTCGGCAACCGCGAGCAGGTCTTCCATATCGGCAACGGCGCGGAGCCGCACGACCTCGATCCCCACACGGCTTCCACTGTCACCGAGGCGAACATCCTCACCGCACTCTTCGAGGGACTCGTCATCCTCGGACCCGACGGAAAAACGATCCTGCCCGGCGCGGCGGAACGCTGGGAGATCTCGGCCGACGGCAAGGTCTACACTTTCCATCTGCGCTCCGGCCTGAAGTGGAGCAACGGCGACCCGCTCACCTCCGAGGATTTCCTCTACAGCTTCCGCCGGATCGTCGAGCCGAAGCTGGCCTCCGAGATGGCCATCTATGCCAATTGGGTCGTCGGCGCGCAGGCCTACAACGAGGGCAAGTCCACCGATCTTTCCGCCATCGGCTTCCGCGCGCCGGACCCGCGGACATTCGAGATCACGCTGAAGGAGCGCGCCCCTTTCTGGCTGTCGATCATCGCCTTGAATCCTTTCTACCCGGCGCACCGCGCCAGTCTCGAAAAACTCGGCGGCTACCTGCGGCGCGGCGGTGATTGGACACGTCCGGGTCAGCTCATGAGCAACGGCCCGTTCGTGCTCAAGGAGTGGCGAGTCAACGACTCGCTGACCATCGAGAAAAACCCGAGTTATTGGGACGCCGCACGCATCAAACTGCACGCCGTCGTGTTCCATCCCATCGACGACGCCAACGCCGAGGAACGCGCCTTTCGCGGCGGGCTGCTGCACGCCACGCGCTCCGTGCCCCCGAGCCGTCTCCAGGAATACCGCCAGAACATTCGCCCCTGCTGCACGCCGACCCGGCCGGGTCCACGAAGTTCGTGCTCATCAACGTCGCCAAAGCTCCGTTCAACGACCCCGCCGTACGCCAGGCTTTCGCGCGTGCGCTCGACCGCGAGTCGCTCGTGCGCGACGTGCGGCGCGACGGCAGCCGCGTCGCCGACAGTCTGTGCGTGCCCGGCAGCGGCCCCGATCCGGGTTATGCCCCGCGCGTGCGATTGCGGCACGAGCCGACGGGGCCGACGCGCCGGGATTTTCCACCGATCACTCTGACGTTCACCCCGTCGCGCCAGGGCGACCAGGCGCTTTGCGAAGCCATGCAGGCCATGTGGGAAAAGGAACTCGGCGTGCGCGTCGAACTCGTTCCGCAGGAAGAAAAAGTCTGGCTCGATTCCCGACAGACCAAGAACTACCAGCTGCTCCTGATGTCCTGGCTTGATGTCAACGATCCCGTGGCGCTGCTCCAACTCTTTCTGGGTGATTCGCCTCTCAATTCGAGCAACTGGTCCTCGCCCGAATACGACCGGGAATTCGCCGCCGCCGGTCAGTCTCCCACGGATGCCGAACGCTGGACGCACCTCCAGAACGCCGACGCCGTCCTCATGGAACAACTACCGCTCATCCC
>CALMVM010000277.1 GCA_937873255.1 uncultured Verrucomicrobiota bacterium
AGCTCAAGCCCTTGCACGCAGAACTCGGTCGCCACGGTTTCGAGCGCGTCGGCGAGCGTGCGGCCGAGTTGCGCCTGCTCCGCGCGTCTGGTCCGCGCGGGGGTTGCGGCCACCCCGCCGAATGCCATCCGCGCGCGGGTGACGATCCCCTGTGCATCACAATCCACGGCAAACGCCGCCGACACGGCGCTGATGTCCATTTCCCGGCGTTTCGACACCTTGTAGAATTCCTCCCGTTGCGCTGGCCGCCGAGAGAGGATTACCGAGCGGATGATCTCGCCCACACGCAGGGCGTTACGTCGATACCCGATGAAAAATTCGTCCAGCGAGATCGTACGTTCGCCGTGTTCCTCGGACACGAGCCGCAACCGGGCGTCGAGCGCGAGCAGCACCGGCGCGGCGTCGCCGATGGGCGAGGAAGTCGCCAGGCTGCCACCGAGCGTGGCGCGGTTCCGCAACTGACGAAATCCGAAAAGCCAGAGCATCTTGCCCAGCGAAGGATATGCATCACCCAGCGCCTCTTCGATCACCGTCAACGGAGCCGCCGCGCCGAGGTGCCACGTGTCCGCCTCCGCGCAAACCTCGCGCAGTTCCGCCACCGCCTCCACGGAAATGAGCCGGGGATAGGTGTGCTGTTGTTTGTTGATCTCGACACCGATCTCGGTACCCCCCGCGATGAGCCGCGCGTCAGGGTCGCGCCGCAGCAGCGCGAGCAGTTCGCCGAGTGTGGCGGGACGGAAGAAAGATTCGTCTCCGCGCTCGTATCGACACGGCGCGACCACGGAGCGGTCTCCGAGCAATCGCCGGGCGTGCGGGTCGCACGAGAGCTTTGCGCCGCAAAGTTTCTCCTTCGCTTTGCACGCGGGCAGGAGCGTCTCGCGCGCGGCGTCGCGGATGGGGCGGTAGCCGGTGCAACGGCACAGGTTGCCGCAGAGCTGGTCGGCGATCTGCCAAGGCTCGCGCAGATCTTCCCGGTAATACCCCTCGAACATCGACATGACGATCCCCGGCGTGCAATACCCGCATTGCGAACCGTTGTGTCTCACCATCGCCGCCTGCACCGGATGGAGCGCGCCGTCCGCTCCCGCCACGCCCTCGACCGTGATAACCTCGCGGCCCGCGAACATCGGTAATAGCGCGATGCAGCTATTCACCGCGCGCCAGGCCGGCCGACCTTCGTGGTCGCGGTCGAGCAGCGCGACCGTGCATGCGCCGCAATCACCCTCGTTGCAGCCGCATTTCGTTCCCGTGCGGCCGTTGCGCCGCAGCCAATCGAGCAGCGTGGTGTGCGTGGAGAGTTCACGCACTTCCACGCGCTCACCGTTCAACGAAAATGAAAATCCGCCCCCGGTCGCCCCTTGCATTCCTCCAGAGTGCCGCAGCACGCACGATTTGTCTCGCTTCAAGTCGCGGCAAGATGCGTCACGCCGAAGCGCGCCGGCCGAGCAGGATTTTCAGGAACGAGCGCGTGCGGATTTCCTCCAGCGTCAGGCCGGTGGCGAGGGCTTCCTGCTCGGTGATCGCCCCGCACGCGATGCCGCGCAGGAAGAAATTCAAAAGCCCCTGCCCCGTCGCGGCGTCGTCGAACACATCGCCGAAGAGCGACGCCAGCGCGGCCTTTTCCACGAATGCCTTCAGCCGCCCGGACGCCGCCGGCAACCCCGCCAGGAAAAACGAATACACCGCCGCGTACCGTGCGACGAGTTGCGCCGGGTGCAAATCCCATCCCTCGTAGATGCCGCTCCTCAACGAATGCAGCGTGTCCTCGAAGGCCAAGCGCCACGCGCCGTGGACCGCCGTGCGGTTTTCGCGCAGTTGCGTGTCGGTCAGGTCCGCGCCACGATGTGGACCGACGGGCAGGATGTTCGTCGCGCCGTCGGAAAGCTGCACGCCGGTTCCCGCCAGCGCGGCGACCATCACCGTGCGCGCGAAGTCGCACGCCGGGTGCCCCATCGCCTGATACGCCGCCGTGATCCCGAACGACGCCGTGTAATCGTACACGCCGAAGTGCAGGCTTCCGCATCGCCCCTCCGCCGCCACGATGAAACCCAGCAGTGGGCAACGCCCCGTCGCATCGATGATCGCTTGCGGCGTCTCGACCATCAACTCCAGGCGCAATGCGCCGGCGGGCAGACCGAGCTTCGGCTCCAGCAGCGCGCACGTCCGCGCCGCCGCCGTGACGTGCGCGGCGATCTGGACCTTCGGGATCGTGATGACGAAATTTTGCGGCAGCTTGCCGCCGGTCTTCGCCACGAGCGCCGACACGAAAAGATCGAGCGTCCGCATCGAGCGCGCGCGCAGGTCTTCGTTGAACGGCTTGACGCGGATGCCGACGAACGGCGGCAGGGTGCCGGCTGCCAATCCGGCGGCGATCTCCCCGGCGGCGGACACGGCGTGTTCATCCTCCTGTGCGTCGGGCCGGTTGCCGTAGCCGTCCTCGAAATCGAGTCGAAAATCCTCCACCGGCTCGCGTTCGAGTTTCGAGACGACGCGCGCGTACAGGTCGGCCGCGAAGGCCGGTTCCCACGCCGCGCCGAGCGCCGCCGCCAGCGCGGCGGGATCGGGCGCGTATTCCTGCAACGAGCGTCGCGCCGTTTCGCCGAGCCTGCGCGCGGTGTCGGCCTTGAACAGATGCGCGCCGCCGTACACGACATGCACGGGTTGGCGACGGTCGGATTCGCCCGGGTAACGCGCGAGGAAATCTTGATTGGCCGCGCGCAGGTCGTCCACCACCGGGGCGAGTTCGTCGGCGGAAAGCGTGGGTGTCATGGCAGGCGATTCACGTCCTTGTAATAGATGTAGCGCGCCGGTCCCGGTCCCGCCGCGATGAACCATTGCGGGCAGTACGAGGCGATCCAGAGCGAATCGCCCGCCTGGACCGGGTGCCAGTCCTCGTCGAGCCGGTAAACGCCGCCGCCGTCGAGAAACAACATCCCGTGTTCCATGACGTGCGTCTCCACGAACGGCAGCGTCGCGCCGGGGTCATAAGTGAAGATATTGACCGCCATGTCCATCGATGGCCGGTCGGGCAGGAGCGTCTTGAGCCGCGCGCGCGGGTCGCCGAGGAACGTCGCTTCGGGCGCGTCGCTCTCGTGGCCGCTGAAAAAGAACGGTGGTTCGTCGGTCTCGTCCGCCGTGTGTTCCCACGGTTTGCGAAAGATCAACATCCGCGTACCCACCAATGGGTCCATGAACTCGTACCACGAGTCCGCCGGCACGAACGCATACCCGCCCGGCGCGAGGCTCTTGCCGTTGCACTTGCCGCCGCCCGACAGCACGTAAAAAAACCACTGGTCGCCGCCCGTGTAGCCATGCCCCTCGCCGCCTTCGTTCATCTCGATGATGATCTGCGCGAACCGCGCGCCCATCACCGGCGAAACGAGCACGTACGGCGTGCATCCCTTCCAGCCCGGCAACGCGCTGGGCACATAGCCATCCGGGGTGATGAGCGCGTAGTTGCGCCGGAGGACGTTGCGGGTCAGGCCGAGTTTGGGGTACATGGCAGGTTTCAGCGGAAGGGAAAGGTCACGAGTTGGCCGGACGGTTCGCCGACAGGTCGGCCGTCAACGGCGATTGTCCGACCCCGCAGGATCGTCCGGCGGACCGCCCCACGCAACGTGCGCCCGAGGTACGGCGTGATTTTGTGGCGGTATTGCAACGCTTCCGCCGTGACCGCTGTTTGCCCACCCGGGTCGAACAGCGCGAGATCGGCGTCGCAACCCACTTCCAGTTTTCCTTTTCGGCTTAATTGGAAACGTTCCGCCACCGCGCCAGCGGTCAGGCGCGCGACAAGTTCCGGCGGCAGTTCGAGGTCGCACAATAGTCCGAGCAGATGTTGGCAGCCGGCGATTCCGCCCCAGACCTTGAAAAAATCGGGGTCCGTCTTCATCGACGGCGGCGCGGGCGAATGGTCGGAAGCGATCATGTCGATGCCCCCGGCGGCCAGTTTCTCCCAGAGCGCGGTCTGCTCGGCGCGGGTGCGCAGCGGCGGCGCGCACTTGGCCAGCGGCCCGAGGCGCTCGACATCAGCCTCGGTGAGGATCAGGTAATGCGGACAGGTTTCGCAGGAAATGTTGAGCCCCTGGGCCTTCGCGCCCGCGACGAGTTCGATGCCGCGCGCCGTGCTGACGTGAACGATGTGCAGCGAGCACTCCGTTTCCCACGCGAAGAGGATCGCGCGCTGGATGGCTTCGAGTTCCGCGATGGCCGGGCGGGAGGCGAGGTACTCCGCCGCGGAAAGGCGTCCGTCGGCCACGGCGCGCCGGGCGAGGCTAGCGGTGATGCCCTCGTTCTCCGCGTGGACGGCGACGATCTGCTCCAGGTCGAACGCCCGGCGCATGCCTTCCAGGAGGGTGCCGTCGTCGGCCATGGGAAAATCGTCCACGCCGCTGTTGCACATGAACGCCTTGAAGCCGATGACCCCGCAATCGGTGAGTTCCTGCATGTGGGTCAAGCTCTCGGCGCAAAGGCCGCCCCAGAGGCCGAAGTCGAGGAAGCTGCTGGCCTTGGCAAAGTTCCATTTCGCCAGGAAGCCGCCCTTGTCAAGCACGGGCGGCTGGGCGTTGAGCGGCATGTCGAAAAACGACGTGACCCCGCCGGCGGCCAAAGCGCGGGTGCCGTGATCAAATCCTTCCCAGTCCGTGCGGCCCGGTTCGTTGCAGTGGACGTGGGGGTCGACCCCGCCGGGGAAGACGTGGTAATCGCCGGCGTCGAGGTCGCTGTCCGTGGAGCCGAACACGGCGTTGCCCAAAGCGGTGATGACGCCGTCCTTGATGCCGAGGTCAAGCTTGGCGACGCCATCGGGACGAACCACGCTGCCACCACGGATGATCAGGTCAAAATCGCTCATGTAAACTAGGAAAAGGAGAGGGTCGGAGAGAGCGGGGATTCTGCTAGGAAAATGAGGAAAC
>CALMVM010000278.1 GCA_937873255.1 uncultured Verrucomicrobiota bacterium
GGTCCGGTGCTGCGCGAGTACGTGGTGAGCGAGGCAATGGCGGCACTAGGTATTCCCACGACCCGTGCGCTGGCGGCGGTGGTCACGGGGGAGAAGGTGTACCGCGAGGAACCCCTGCCAGGTGCCGTACTGACGCGCGTGGCTTCCAGCCACATCCGGGTGGGCACGTTCCAGTTCTTCGCCGCCCGGGGCGACGTGGAGGGCTTGCGGGTGCTCGCGGACCATGTCATCGCCAGGCATTACCCGGACGCGGCCCAGGCGGAACATCCTTACCGCGCTCTGCTTGACGCCGTGATCCAAGCACAGGCCAAATTGATCGCGCGTTGGATGCTGGTCGGGTTCATCCACGGGGTCATGAATACGGACAACATGTCGGTGGCCGGTGAAACCATCGACTACGGACCCTGCGCCTTCCTGGACCAGTACGACCCCGAAGCCGTTTTCAGCGCCATCGACTCTGGGGGGCGGTACGCCTACGCGAACCAGCCCGGCATCGGCGGCTGGAACCTGACGCGACTGGCGGAGTGCCTGCTGCCGCTCTTATCGGAGGACGATGACCTGGCAGTCACCCGGGCGCAGGAAGCGTTGAGCGCCTACGGCCCCGCCTTTGAACGGGCCTACGAGGCGGGGTTGCGTCGCAAGCTCGGACTCTGCACGGAACACGCGGAGGACGCGGCGCTCGGGCGCGATCTCCTGAAAGTCATGGCGGCGAACGGGGCTGACTTCACCCTGACCTTCCGCCGTTTGAGCGACACGTTGAACCCGCAGGACGATGCTTCTGTGCGGAGCCTGTTTGCCGATCCGTCGGCCTGTGACCAATGGATGGCACGCTGGCGGGAACGGCTCGCCTGCGAGGACACGGAGGCCGCGGCCCGGCGCACGGCCATGAGGGCCGTGAACCCGGCCTACATCCCGCGCAACCATCGCGTGGAAGCCGTCATCCGGGCCGCCGTGGACCAGGACGATTTCGGCCCCTTCGAAGAACTGCTGACCGTGCTCGCAACGCCCTTCGCGGACCAGTTGGCCTTCGCGTCTTACGCGCAGCCCGCGCAGCCGGACGAACGGGTGTACCAAACGTTTTGTGGGACGTGAGACTCATGCCCTGGGTACGCAGGCACCTCGCTCAGGTTTTTGCCGCTTCTGCTTTTATTTACTGCCGACCCAGCCGCAGCCTTTTGTCCAGGCACGCGAGGATCTCGTGCGGACGAAAGGGCTTGAGCAAAAAGTCGTCCGCGCCCGCTGCCATACCGCGCCGCAACGTGTCCATCTGGTTGTCGGCGCTCAGCAGGATGATGGGCACGGTGGCCGTGCCGGCGTTGGCACGCAGCCACCGGGTGAGACCGACCCCATCCACGCCGGGCATCACCACGTTGGAGAGCACCAGGTCGGGCGGTTCACGTCCTGCCGCGTCGATGGCCTGCGCCCCGTCGAGGACCACTGTTACACGGTAGTGAGGAAGAAGAATCTCGCGCAAAAACTCCCGCGTGGAAGCCTCGTCTTCCGCCAGGAGCAAGCATGGGTGGTGGCGAGCGGGTGAACCGCCCGTGATGGAGGCGGTCGCGCCGTTCATGTGGAGGAAAAGTGGGAAACGAAATAGAGGGAGCCTCCGGGTGCGCGGAGCACCTTGCGACTGCACCCACGGCTTCTCGTCGGAATCGCCCGCTGGAGATCGTCCGGGTTTGTCTAAAACACTTCCGGCCAATTTCTTTTCTTTCCTTGGAGTTCGTATTTCCGGCGGTTCTAAAAAAGAAAAATCCCCTGTTTGCCGCCGGGACGAATCTGGGAACACTCCATTCCTTGGCATCATTGAAGCTCGGTACGGCGTAAACAGTACTTGCCCGGAGGAATTTACCTTCAAACGTCCGTCGCCGTGACCCCTCACCCACTGTCATCTGTCCCGGAGCCGCTGCTGGCCCTAGCTCCCGGGCGCTTGCCCAATCACCGGCACCTGCGCTACGTGGGTGACGATTTCAGCGTTGCCCTGGCGCGGTTGGCGGCGCGAGACCAAGTTCTCGTACGTGCTCTCTACGAGGCACTGAGCGAGTTGCTTTACGCCATCGCGGACACGGCTACCGACGACGCCCAGAAGTGGCAGGCAATTACCCGCTGGAAAGATCGTCACGACCTCGACCGGTTCATCGACGAGGTGCGCGAGATCGGACTGGCTTCCCATGCCGAGGCGTCCAGCGAAGATTTGTCCAAAGCGATGCACGACGTGCGCGGCGGGGCGCTGAGCGCGCTCCTGGGCCGCTTGCAGATCCTCGGTTACTCGCCCCGCGCGGAGGGCCAGCTCAAGCCACTGTTCGTGCTCACGCGCGACCACCTCAAGATCATGCGCAATACGCTGGTCGGCCTGGACGATCCGCGCCGCGAGGCCGACCGCAAGCCCAAGGCACATGCCATGCGGCTCATGCTCGAAAAGTGGCACGAATCGGTCGTCGGTCCGCAGTGGGGCGAACGCTCGATCCAGATGTTCATCGACTGCCGCTACGAGGGGCCGCTGACCGAGTGCTGCCTAGAGAGCGCCGCCGTGGACCGTATCTTCTACAACCTAGCCGCCAACGCCTGCCGCTACGCCGCCGGCGACCGGCTGGAGATGGCCGTCTTTCCCTTGCCCGAGTCGCCGGGCGGGTGCCTGCGCTTCGTGCTCTCCAACGAGGTGAGCGCAGAAGACGAGGCTCACTTGAGTTCCATGATCCAAGCCGGGGTGCCCGCCGACCCCGGGCAGACGAGGCCTCAAAACCTTTCCGTCCTCTTTGAAGCGGAAGTGTCCTCTACCGGCTCGGGCTTCGGGCTGACGGTGGTCGCTGACTTCGTGGCGGGAGCGTTCGGGCTGCGCGACCGGGCCGAAGCCCTCAACGAACGCTACGTCGGGGCGATCCTCGACGGCCACACTTTTCGGGTGTGGTTCCACTGGCCCATGGCACACGGGGGCCTGCCTGAAAAACTCGACGACTACCACCGTCCCACGCAAAGCTTGAGCGAGCCTTAACGAAAGCGGAACTCGATGAGATGGCAAGGTGGCCGTCATCGGCAATCCCATGACGTTGACCTTCCGGGCCGCAGAGATCCGAACCGCGTGCGTCTTCCCGGGTGAGGTGGTCGTACCGCTGGGAAAGGGTGTTCTGAAGTGATCGTCGCGGCCTGGACCAATCGGTGTTAATTTTCCCGACACGAGCCAGTGTGATGGCAAGCCCGCCGGAACGGGTGGAGACCGGGAATCGGCGTGTGCATTACAGAGGTTCGCCTTTCTGCGGAGTGGTGGCTACGATGTTCCCCTAAGTTATGCCTGCCGAAGATCATCATCCGCAAGGGGCCGCCGCTGGGTCCGACGCCCCGGAAGCCGCCGAGTCGCCCTCCGCCCTTGCCCAGGGACTGCCGGCGGTCGCCCCCGATGTCATCGAGGAAATCCACGGTGACGAGATCGACAACATCGTGCCCACCCACGGCTACCACCAGATGCCGGTGGTGGCCCTGGGCGGCTCGGCGGGCTCCATCCAGGCACTCAAGGCGTTTTTCCAGTCGCTGCCCGCGGAGACCGGCATGGCCTACGTCGTCATCCTCCACCTCTCGCCCGACCACACCAGCACCCTGCCCGAGTTGCTCCAAGGGGCGACTGCCATGCCCGTGCGCGCGGCGCAGGACGCCGAGCGGCTGGAGGCCGACCACGTCTACGTCATCCCGCCGGGCAAGCACCTGCTCGTGGTCAACGGCCACCTGCGCCTGACCACCCTCGAACCGGAGCGCGGCCGGCGCGTGGCGGTGGACGTGTTCTTCCGCACCTTGGCCGACACCCACGGGCCCCACGCCATCGCCATCGTGCTCTCGGGCGCGGACTCGGACGGGGCCAACGGCATCAAGCGCATCAAGGAACGCGGCGGACTGACCATTGCCCAGGACCCCGAGGAGGCCGAGCACCCCTCGATGCCTAACACCGCCATCGACACGGGCATGGTGGACTGGGTGCTGCGCGTGGGAG
>CALMVM010000279.1 GCA_937873255.1 uncultured Verrucomicrobiota bacterium
TCCTCCCAATCGCTAAATTGCCCCTCGCCACTTTCGACACGACGGTGGCACTCCTCAAGCACATCCTTGTGCCAGGCGGGTGAAGGAAAATCGTCGGGCTTGCGAGTGAGATCGTCCCAAAGGGCTTCCATGAGCCGGAGCTTTTCCGGGAAGGTCATCTGATCGAGTGGCACTTCGATTGGCATGACGATGATCGTACCAAATTTTTGATCTGCCGCCAGCGGTTTGAGGCCCAACGAGTCCAAGCTCAGCGACAGGGGCTGGCGAGGACAGACGATGACAGCAAAACAGGCGTGATGCCAGCCTCCGTTCGCTGGAGCGCGTGGTTAGGTGGCACGGCTACTGACCGAGAAATCTGCTGTTCTGCTTGGCGGGACGAGCGCAGTCGTAGCGCTTGATGTCCCAACGGTGCTTGGTGGTGGCGTCGGTGACCGAAAAAAGCAGATTACCGTCCACGATCTCGCGATGCCCGCTGAGCACGAAAGCCACCCCGAGGGTAAACCGCTTGTCGAGGTCGTACTCAATGTAGCCCGTCTGGCCCGACCAAGGCCCGCTACGATGGCTAACGTGTGGATAGGCCGCCGAAAGGATCGCTTCGACTTCTTCGATGCTCATCCTCGCATGGATTTTGGGCATCACATCGTTGAGGGGAGCAGGGATAAACTGCTCGTCTGAGGCTCGTACCTGCCACAAAGCGACGCTACAAAGGAATGAGATGAGCAGTATTTTCATAGGGACGAGTGCCGCCTAACTGATAGTGGACAGACGAAATTCGCAGAAAAAGGCGAGCGTTGTTCATCTGACTCCTACAGGACGGGGAAAACTCCTTCAATCCTGCGCTCCTTCACGCTCGCTCTTCCCACTCCGGCAGCGTGAACGCGAAGCGCGCCCCCTCGTTCTCCTTGCCCTCGGCCCAGATCGTACCGCCGTGGCGTTGCACGATGCGCTGCACCAACGCCAACCCGATCCCCGTCCCCTCGAAATCCGCCGGCCGGTGCAATCGCTGGAACGCCCCGAACAACTTGCCCACGTACTGCATGTCGAATCCCGCCCCGTTGTCGCGTACGTAGTACGTCACGAACTCCGGCCCGGCCACGTTGCCGCCAATCTCGATGTGAGCCTTGTCTTTTCGACGGGTGAATTTCAGCGCGTTGGCGATCAGGTTCATCCACACCTGCCGCAACAAATTCGCGTCGCCGCTGGCGGGCGGCAGGTCGCCGATCTCGCATTCCACCACGCGGCCGTTCTGGCCTTCCATCAGCGTCGTGTACGCCTCGCGCACGATGGCCGACATCTCGACCTTGCCGGTCTCCAACGGCTGGTAGCTGACCTTCGAGAGGGTTAGCAGATCGTCGATGAGGATGCCCATCGTCCGCGCGTTGGTCGTGATGCGGTCCAGCGCGCGTTTGCCCTCGTCGTTCAACTGCGGCTCGCAATCCTCCACGAGCACCTGCGCGAACCCGTTGATCGCCCGCAACGGCGCGCGCAGGTCGTGCGCGACCGAGTACGAAAACGAACGCATCTCGTTGTTGGCATCCTTGAGTTGCGCGTTGCTGCGGCGGGTTTCGTCCTGCGCGCGGTTCGTGCGCAAAATCTGCCGCACCAGCCCGCCGAACACCGCCGCCAGCAGCGCGATGCTCAACACTCCGCCCAACGTCTGTAACACCAGTCCACGCCGCCGGGCGCGTTCGAGCGTGCGCAGGCGGCCTTCGAGGAGCACATTCTCGGCGTTGGTCATCTGGTCGATCTCCATGCGGATCGCTTCCATCCCCTGCGCGGCGGCGACGGAAACGAACCTCGGCCCGAGCGCCTCCGGCCCGAGTTGCTGGCGTTGCTCGATACGGGTGCGCGCGAGCTTCAGCCGGTCGTCGGTCAGCCCGCGCAATTTTCCGAGCCGATCACCCTGCGACGGGTTGTCGGAGACCAGCCGGCCCGTGCCCGTGAGCAGATCGGGCAGCAGGCTCGCGCTCGCCTCGTAGGCTTGCAGGTAACTCTCGTTGCCCGTGACGACGTACGCGCGCTGGGTGTTGTCCGCCTCCTGCATCGTGGAGCGGATTTTTTGCAGGCTCTCAACGACCTTGTAGGTGTGCTTGACCAGCGCGGTCGCCTGGACCTGGCGTTCGACGTTGAAGTACGCCAGCGCGCCGAGCGCGACGAGCAGCCCCATCGCAACGGCAAACGCCGCCAGCAGCCAACGCGGCAGCGTTTGGAACTGACGGAAAAACGGACGCAGCTTCATCGTTCGGCGGGGAACTTTCCAACTAAGCAGGTGGCGGACCAGCCTGCTTTTTCCCCGTGGTGAATCATCGTTCCACGCGCAACACGTGCGCCGGCCGCGTTTGCGGATCGAGCGCGACGTAGTTGCGCCCGTGCCGCCACTCGAAACGCTCGCCGGTCAGGAGTTCCCGCACCCGCCACACGTCGCCCCGGTCCGTGAACCCGAACGACTCGAAGGGAACGTCCACGTGCCCACTCTGGAAATGGTACGGGTCGAGGTTGACCACCACGAGCACGATGTTGTCCAGCGCGGGCGTGGACTTCATGTAGCAAATGATCTGGTCGTTGTCGGTGGGCAGGAAGCGCAGGTTGTCGTAAAGATGCAGCGCGCGGTTGTCCTTGCGGATGAGGTTCAACTTGGTGATGTGTTCCTTGATGTTGCCGGGCGCGTTCCAATCGCGCTCCTTGAACTGATATTTCTCGCTGTCGTAGTATTCCTCGCGGCCGGGCAGAGCGGCGTTTTCGCACAACTCGAAACCCGCGTAGATGCCGTACACGGTGGAGAGCGTCGCCGCGAGCGTCGCGCGGATCATGAACGCCGGCCGGCCGCCGTGCTGGAGGAAGAACGGCAGGATGTCGGGCGTGTTCGGGAACAGATTCGCCCGATAATAATCCTTCATCTCGGTCTGCGTCAGCTCGGTGAAGTATTCGGTCAGTTCCGCCTTGGTGTTGCGCCAGGTGAAGTACGAATAACTCTGCGTGAACCCCGCCTTGGCGAGCGCCTTCATCATCTTCGGCTTGGTGAACGCTTCGGATAGGAAAATCGCGTCGGGGAACTCCCGCTGCACGCCTTCGATCAACCACCCCCAGAACGCCACGGGTTTCGTGTGCGGATTATCGACGCGGAAAATCCGCACCTCCCGCTTGCACCAGAACAGGATGATATCCTTCATCTCCTGCCAGAGCGCCTTCCAGTCGTCGCAGTGGAAATTCAGAGGGTAGATGTCCTCGTAACGCTTCGGCGGATTCTCGGCGTATTTGATCGAGCCGTCCGGCCGCTGGTAAAACCAATCGGGGTGGTCCTTGACGTACGGGTGGTCGGGCGAACAGTTGATGGCGAAGTCGATGGCGACCTCCATGCCCCGGACGCGGATCTGTTTCTGGAGCCAATCGAAATCCTTCAACGTGCCGAGCGTTGGCTCGACGGTCTTGTGGCCGCCAGCGGGACCGCCGATGGCGTACGGGCTGCCGGGTTCGCCGGGCTGGCTGGTGACCGAATTGTTGCGCCCCTTGCGCTTGGTGAAGCCGATGGGGTGGATCGGCGTGAAATAGATCACGTCGAAGCCCATTGCCTTGGCGTCCTCCACGCGCCCCACGCAATCGCGGAACGTGGAAGTCGTGTCCGGTTTGCCCTCGGCCGAACGCGGGAAAAACTCGTACCACGCCGCGAACCGCGCGCCGACCCGGTCCACATATACGGGTATCGCCGGGCGCAGCTCGGTGGAAAACTCCCGGTCCACGTACGTCGCCATGAGCACGGCCAGTTCCGGGTCGTGCGCCAGGCGGTCCACCTCGGCGGGCGGGGCGGCGCGCATCGCGGCGGCGAGTTCGTCGAGGCGGGCGGCGTCGCCGGCAGTTATCTACGCCAGCGTCGCGGCCCGTTCGAGAATCTGCGCGCCCTCGATGGTTTCCGTCTGGAGGTCGGTGATGCCAGCCTGGAATTTCTTGACGAACTCGTGCTGCCACGTCCCGAACGTGTCCTGGTACGCCTCGACGGTGAATTCGTTCAACCCCAGCGTCGCAAACCGGCACGACGCGCGCCAGCGGTCGTTGGCCAGAAATTCCATCGGCGTCTCCTGCCAAGGGTTTTTCGTGCCGATGGGCCGCCACTTGAGGACGGCGGCGGTGACATCGTGACCGTCCTTGAAGATGTCGGCCTCGACGACGAGTTCCTCGCCGACGACGCGCTTGAGCGGCAGTTTGCCGCCGTCCACGACGGGCGAGACGTTCTCGATGACGACGGTGGGCAGACGTTGGGCGTTCATGGAAAAATGGCGCGGCAGGCCGGCGACAGGCTACTTGTAGGCGTAAGCCATTTGCCAAGCGGTCGATTTCGCGGAGGACTGCTCGACCTTGACGATCAGGTAGTAGCTACCGGTGGACTCGGGCTTTACGTCCACTTCGGCGAAATGGCTGTCGCCGTGGGATTTCTCACCCGTGTGGCCGTCGATGAGGTTGCCGTCCTGATCGTAGACGTGGACGGACACCTTCGCGCCTTTCACATCGGTCCAGGCGTAGAAGCGGTAGTCGTTGTTCTTGAAAAGCTGCTGGCGGATGGGGATGTTCTCGCCGACAGACAGCGCGCCGTTCCAGCTTTCCTGCCGCAGGACATAGCCTTGTTTTGCATCGGGGCCGAAAACACCGGGGTACGATTCGCCGGGGGTCGGGCCCGTTTCGGTCGCGCCATCCAGACGCGTACCCGCCCAGATTCCCGCCAGCAACAGCGCGGCCGCAGCCCATACGCCAGGCACGAGAAAGGGTGGAATGAGGCGGGACATGGCGAAAACGCGAAGGAATGAGTCGGCTCCCTCTACAACGGCAGTCGCCGCGCGCGTGCGCTTATTTATGCGATGCGCGATTGGCGGGAGCGTTCGTGCCGGAATGCAAACAGGCTTCCCCGTCACGAAACGGGGAAGCCTGAAGATCATAACGCAGTTCCAGCGATGGACGCCGCGTCGTAGAAAAGACCGACGGCCTCTTAGTAGCGGTCCCGACG
>CALMVM010000280.1:0-1507 GCA_937873255.1 uncultured Verrucomicrobiota bacterium
CCGCCGCCGTTCACGCCCCCGCCCGCGCCGCCCGGAGCGTTCGTAGCTCCCGCCTCGCCGCCGGTCAATCCGCCGGGGATGCCCAATAACCCCTCCGCCCCCGGCGAGGAAAACGTCCGCATCCTCTTCGCCAACAGCCCCATCGGCGACGTGCTCAACTTCTATTCCGAGTTGACCGGCAAGCGCATCCTCACCGACGCCACCGTCATCACCACCGCCCAGATCAACTTCGAGATCAGCCGCTCCGTACCGCGCTCGGAGGCCGTGCGGATCATCGAGACCGTCCTCAGCCTCAACGGCTATTCCATCACCACTGGCGAGGGCAACATCGTCAAGGTGCTCGGGCCCGGCAAGAACCCGCGCTCGCTCAGCATCCCCATTTTCTCGGACATCGCCGACCTGCCCCGCGGCGCACAGATCGGCTCCGACCGCATGCGCCTGCGCTACCTCGACCCCATCGAGACCGCCGGCGTGCTCCAGCAGTACATCCCGCCGGGCAACCCGGTGAATTTCACGGCGTTGGAAAAAGCCGGCGCGCTCATCGTCACCGACGACGCCAACACCGTGCGCAAGCTGGCGGACCTCGTCAATTCGCTCGACCAGCCGCTCTCGCCCGTCACAGAGAAATGGATTCGCCTGGAACGCGCCGACGCCACCAAGGCCATCGAGTTCCTCAACAGCGTGTTCGACAGCAAGAGCGGCGGCTCGACCGGCGGCACGTCGCCCGGCCAGCCCGGGGCGTCCACCACCGTCAACCCGCCCAACGGCCGCCGGCCCATCCGGCGGCTCGACGACAGCGGCCAGATCGTCACCGACAACCCGAACATCCAGGTCTCCAACCCCATCAGCGGCAACGGGCCGATCACGCTCAGCGGAGATTCGATCATCCAGGGCCGCATCACGCTGACCGCCGACGTGCGCACCAACCGCGTCCACGTCGTCACCAGTCCGTTGAACATGCCCATCGTCGAGCATCTCCTGGGCGAATACGACGCCGACACGCCCTTCGCCGTGCCCGTGCGCCGGCCCTTGAAGTTCGTCAACGCCAACGACGTGCTGCCCATCCTCGTGCAGGCGCTCAGCGAACCCGGCACGGAGGGCAGCGGCAACGCCTCGGGAACGACCGGCGGCACGAGCACCGGCACCAACCGCAACACGAGCACGAACTCTACCGGGCTCAACAACACCGGCAGCAGTAACAGCAACTCGTTCAGCGGCAGCACGGGTTCGAGCACGGGCGGCTCGAACGTCGGCAACACCGAGTTGAACACCCAGGCGGTGGACACCAAGCCGGCCATCGCCACGGTCGGCAGCACCAAGCTCATCGCCGACGCGCGCGTCAATACCATCCTCGTGCTCGGCAGCCGCGAGGCGCGCGACAAGGTCGATGCCATCCTCGACCGGCTCGACGTGCGCGCCCCGCAGGTCGTCATCCGCACGGTCATCGGCGAACTCTCTCTGGGCAAGAACAGCGAACTGGGCTTCAACTACCTGCTGCGTACCAACC
>CALMVM010000280.1:1517-11258 GCA_937873255.1 uncultured Verrucomicrobiota bacterium
CTGACCACCACGACGAACACCGGCACCGGCACCGGCAGCACAACGACCAGTTCGGTTCTGAACTCCTTCTCCACGCTGGCCACCGAATTGGGCGGTTCCTTCAGCGGCGTCGGGGGCATCATCGCCATCGGCAAATCCTTCGACATCATCCTCAGCGCGCTCGAAGGGACCAACCGCTTCAAGACGATCAGCCGGCCGATGATTTTTACTTCCAACAACAAGGAGGCGGTCATCGCCAGCGGCCAGGAGATCGCCGTGCCCACCCAGTCGGTCAGCAGCCTGACGACGGTCGGCAACAACACCGGCATCACCAGTAATGTCGAATACAAGGACGTGGTGCTCCAACTGGAAGTCGTGCCGCTCATCAACAGCGAGAACGAGGTCACGCTCGACATCGTCCAGCGCATCGATAACGTCGTCAACACACCCGGCACCGGCGTCGTCGTCCAGGGTAACTCCCTGCCGACCATCGCCACGCGCAAGCTCAAGAGCACGGTGTCCGCACCCAACAACTCGACCATCGTGCTCGGTGGGCTCATCACGCAAGATTCCAGCCGCATCGACACCAACATCCCCTACCTGAGCCGCATCCCGGTCATCGGGGCGCTTTTCCGCACGCGCTCGCGCGCCGGAGATCGCAGCGAGTTGATCATCCTCATGCACCCCGAGGTGGTCAACACCAACGACCTGCTTGTCAAGGTCCAGGAAAACGAGGCCCGGCGCACCTACCTCGGCAACGGGTTGGAAGAACAGTTGTTACCCGCCGAGGTCCGCAAGGCGACCGCCGTCACCGAAACGGTCGTCGTGCCCGCCGACAGCAAGGATGGCACCCAAAAACAGGTCACCCGCAAGACCACACGCACGACCGTCACTACCAAGAAGGAGCCGGACCTCGATCATTTCTGGATCAGTCGTCCGACCCGGGCCGACCGCAAACGCAGCCTCCCCCCGCATCCCGACTCGGAGTAGCGCATCTCCAGCAAGCTTCTGCATGACCTCCACCCTGCGCCAAAAGCTCGTCGCCGCCCTGCGTGACGCCGGCGCTCCCGACGACGAGGAAGCCGGCCGGCTCGCCGACCTGAAGGAGCCCGGCTCCTCGTGGATCAACAGCGTGTTGAACCACGGCGGTGGCAAGGGGCTCGACGAGGCCCGGTTGCTCACGCGCCTGGGCGAGACGTTCCGCACGCCGTACGAGCCGCGCCTGGACTCCAGCCGCATCGACCGCGCGACGCTGGGGATGTTCCCGAGCCGGTTCGTGTTCCAGCACCACATCGTCCCGTTGGAAAACAACGAGCAAACCGGCCTGACGCTGGCGACCTACGATCCCTTCAATAGCGCCGGCCGCCAGCTTGCCGCGCAACTCGCCGGCGGCAAGCCCGTCCGCTGGGTGCTCGTCTCGCGCGCCCAACTCCTGCGCGCGGTGAAGACCCTCTACGGGGTCGGCGCGGAAACCTTCGACGAACTGCTCAAAACCCGCGGCGGCAGCATCGACGACCTCCTCACCGACAAGGAACTCGTCTCCGACATCAACGCCAACGACCCCGAGGCGTCGGTGGTCAAGTTCGTCAATCAGATCATCCGCGAGGCCATCGCCGAACGCGCCACCGACATCCACGTCGAGCCGTTGGAGAACGACCTGCGCATCCGCTACCGCATCGACGGCATTTTGCACGAGGCCGCCGTGCCGCAGCAGCTCCGGCTGTTGCAGAGTTCGATCATCTCGCGCCTGAAGGTCATGGCGCGCATGGACATCGCCGAAAAACGCCTGCCGCAGGACGGCCGCATCAACCTGAGCGCGGGCACGATGAGCATCGACGTGCGCGTGTCCACGATCCCGACGGTCAACGGCGAGAGCATCTCGCTGCGGCTCCTCGCCGCGCGCGACAAGGAAAGCTTCGGCTTCGAGAAGCTCGACCTCGACGATCATCAGACCCGGCTCGTCAAGGCGCTGCTCGGCCAGCCCAACGGCATCGTGATGGTCACGGGGCCGACGGGTTCGGGCAAATCGACGACGCTCTACAGTTTTTTGAGCAGCATCAACACGGTGCAGCGGCGCATCATCACGATTGAGGAGCCCGTCGAATACCGCTTGCCGGGCGTCTCGCAGATCGACGTAAAACCCGAGATCGGGTTATCCTTCGCCAACGGCCTGCGGCACATCCTGCGGCAGGACCCGAACGTCATCATGGTCGGCGAGATCCGCGACGGCGAGACGGCGGACATCGCCATCCGCGCGGCGTTGACGGGGCATCTCGTGTTTTCGACGCTGCACACCAACGACGCCGTCGGCGGCATCACGCGGTTGCTGGACATGGGGATCGAGCCGTTTTTGCTTTCGAGCACGGTGCGGGCATTCCTCGCGCAACGGCTCGTGCGCACGGTTTGTCCGTATTGCGCGGCCCCGGCGGAATACCCGGCGGCGCAGTTGCGCGAGATGAATTTCCCGGCGGACGAATACGGCGCGAAGTTCCAGCGCGGCACGGGCTGCGAGCATTGCCGGCAGACGGGCTACCAGGGGCGCATGGCGATCCACGAGATCTGCGTGATCACGGAGCGTCTGCGCAAGTTGATCGTCGCCAAGGCGGGCGGCAACGTGCTCAAGGCGGCGGCGGCGGCCGGCGGGATGAAGACCCTCCGACACGACGGCTGGCGGCGCGTCGTCGAAGGACGCACGACGGTGGAGGAAGTCTTGCGCGTCACGCAGGAGGACGAGTCGCTGACCGAGACCGACGAGGCGTCGCTGCCGGGGTAGAAGTTCGCAAAGGTTTGACGTTACGGTACTCTCCTCGGCGGAGGATTTATCCCATGACCGAACATTTGGAAAAGCTGACGGCCGAAGTCCGCAAGCTGACGCCTGCGGAGTTGGAAGAACTGCGTTCGTGGCTGGCTGAATATCAACCAGAAGATCTCTCATCCTCGCGCGACCAAGACGCTCTCGTCGACTGGGATGCCCCGGTTGATTGGAGCGACCTCTTCGAGCGCGTAAAAGCGATTCGTGGAAATGCCCCGCCCCTGCCAGAGAATACTGTGCTGGCCCTCCGCGAGGAGGAAGAGTTTTGAGATTCTATGCCGACACGAGTTTTCTCATGTCGCTTTATCTGCACGATCTTCGTTCGATAGAAGCATACTCTGCGATTCGGGTAGTGGCGGCAAAATTGCCTTTGATCCCTTTCGGTGAATTTGAGTTGATGAACGCGGTTCGTGCCACGGTCATCCGCCGTAGGATCACGGTGCCCGATCTGAATACACGTTGAGCCTGATCAGGCAAGAGGCCGTGGGTGGTCGCTTGGCCCGGATTCGTTGCGAGATGGACAAGGTTCTTCGCGCGGCTTCTTCCCTGTCTCATCAATATACCTACCTCGGCGGCCACCGCGCATTGGACACGTTGCACGTTGCCATCGCCGTGATCCTCGGCTGCGCCGACTTCCTGACCTTCGACCAGCGTCAGGCGCGGCTGGCACAGCAAGCCGGTTTGACGACGCACCTTTGAGTGGCCTCAGAGCCGCAGGAAATTCTCCAGCAGCCGCTTGCCCTCGACGGTCAGGATACTCTCGGGGTGGAACTGCACGCCGTGGATCGGGAATTCCCGGTGCCGCAAGCCCATGATCTCGCCCTCGGCCGTGCGGGCGTTGGCGACGAGGCAATCCGGCACGCTCTCGGGCCGGACCACCAGCGAATGGTAGCGCGTCGCCTCGAACGGACTCGGCAGCCCCGCGAATACGCCGTCGTCGTCGTGCAGGATCGGTGACGTTTTACCGTGCATCAAACGTCCCGCGCGCACGACCTCGCCGCCGAACACCTCGCCAATCGCCTGATGTCCCAGGCACACCCCGAGCACCGGTACGCGGGGCCCGAGTTCGCGGATGATGTCCTCGCTGATCCCCGCGTCGCGCGGCTCGCCCGGCCCCGGGGAAATGCAGATGCGCGCGGGGTTCAGCGCGATGAGTTCCTCGACGGTGATCTCGTCGTTGCGGCGCACGGTCGGCTCCGCGCCGAGTTCGCCGAAGTACTGGACGAGGTTGTACGTGAAGGAGTCGTAGTTATCGAGGACGAAAAGCACGGGCGAACTTACTTCGTGATGAACTGTCCGGTGCGGAACACGTAAAAATACCGGTGCTCGATGGGATCGGTCCCCGGCGGACCCGCGGATTCCGAGATCTCGAAATGGAACACGACCGACTCCAGATTGAAATCATACAGGTAAGGATACGGAAACGTGGGGCTGGTGTAGAAAAACCCCTGGCTCTTGAAATCGTAGAGATAAACCCCGTTCACGCCGTCGGCCGCGTCGATGATGTACTCGAAGCCGTATTGCAAATGGTAGATGTAATGTCGGTCTTCGAGGTAGTGATAGTACCCGAAGTCGTAGTTGACGTGCGTGTGGTCGTAATTGAGAGCGTAGAAGCCGTTGCCGATGGGCACCTCGGCGGCGAAGAAGGAGGATGGAACCGGCGCAAGGGTCAGCCTGAAAAACACCCCGTTGTCGATGTATGTATCCACGGAGGTCGCGTACAATTCGCCGTTGCGTCCGACGGTCAAATTGCTGATCTGGCCCTGTCGGGAATTCAACATGAGGAGCGGCGTGTAGGTGCCGTCGGGCGCGAGTCGGTAGACCGTGCTGGAGGTGACCCCGTAGAGGGTCCCGTCGCCAGCCGACGTCAACGACGAGACCAGGTGGTCACCGCCCTCAAGGATACTGAACCGATGCAGCACGGCGTAGTCGCCGGCGGAGGTGATGCGAAAAATAAAGCCTTGTCCGTACGAGGTTGTGCCGTAGAAAACACCGTCCGCCCCCTCGGTCAACGCGACGGCGGGGTTGGTAAACGAGTCGAAATCGTGGATGACCTTCACCACGCCCGACGACGGGTCCAGCGAGAAAACGGTCCCGTAGCCGTTCGCCCCGCTGCTGGTGGTCGTCCCGTAAAAATTGCCGTCCCGGCCGAGGACCAGGGGAGCGGAAGGACGGCCTCCCTCGGCGGCGGTGAAGGTGTGGAAGATGGAGTAATAACCCTGTGGAGTGACGCGGTAGATCACGGAGACGGTGGAGGAATAACCACCTTCCAGGGCGGAGGCGTAGAAGTTGCCGTCCCGGCCGAGGACCAACCCGGTGCTGGGTCCGCCGAACTCGATGCTGTTGAAAGTGCGCAGCACGGTGAATTCCCCCGTCGGCGTGATCCTGTACATCGTGCCCGGGAAACCATTCGCCGTGGTCGTGCCGTAGAAGTTGCCGTCACTGCCCGCGACGAGAGCGGTGTCGGGATAGGCGTCGGTGCTGCCGAAGCTGTGCAAGAGGGTGTAGGTGCCGTCCGCCGCCACCCGGTAGATCGTACCGTAGTTGGACGCGCCGCCGTAGTAGGTCGTGCCGTAAAAATTCCCGGCGGCATCCCGCACCACCCCCGTGCGCGGCTGCCGGCCGTCCCCACTCCCGCCGAAGAGATGGAGGATCGTCTGCACGACGGTATCCTGCGCCCGGAGGCTCGCCCCGGCGGCGCACCAGACAACCAGCACGAGAAGGGCCCCGGCGACGCGGGAAAGGGAAGCGTTCCCCAGCGAGTACAGCTTCGTAGCCAGGCGTGCCGGGCGCGCAACCGGCACTCCGAGCCTTGTCCGCCGTTGAGGATGCCGGATGGTCATTTCGAGATGATCGTGCCGGTGTCGAACTGGTAGAAATATCGCACGCCGTTCGTGTTGTAGCGACCGGGGGTATTCGGGTCCGGGAAATAATAGACGAAGGTCTTCAGATTGAAGTCGTACATGTACGGGAAGGGGAAAGTGCGCGACGTGTAGAAAAACCCGCCGCTGGCAAAGTCGTACAAGTACACGCCGTCGTTGCCGTCCTTGGCGTCGAAAAGGTATTCGAAGCCCATGTCGTAGTGATAGAGGTAATTCGGATCACTCAGGAACGTGTAGAAGCCGAAGTAGCTCAGGTCGGTCAACCCCAGGTAGAACACGTCGCTGCCCACGGGCATCTGCCGGGCGAAAAACTTCGGGTGGGAGACGACTTTCCACTCGAAGACCGAGCCCTTTCCGTAGATGCCGAGCGAGTTCGTCCCGAAGAGGTTGCCGGCGCGTTCCTGGACGAGAGCGCCGACGCTCACGCCGACGGAACTCGTGGTGCCGTACAGGGTGGTGACCGTGCCGTCCAGCCCCATCCGGAACACCGTTGCCAGGGAGGCGGTCTGCGTCGCCGAAATGGAATTCATGGTGGCACCGTAGAGGTCGCCGTCGTTGCCCAAAATCAGTTGGTAGGGATACACTCCCTCGCTGCCCGCCGCGAACGCGTGGACGAGCGTCACCTGACCCTCCGGAGTCATCCGGAAGACCGTGCCGTAGTTGTACCCTGCGGGTCCGCCAGCCGAGCACGCACCGTAAAAGTTGCCGTCGCCCGCCTGGACGAGACTGTTGGGGATGTCTCCTTCCGGCCCATTCGTGAAACCATGCAGAAACGTGAGTTCACCCCCCGGGGTCAAGCGGAACGCCGTGCCGAAGTACCGTGAGCCGTCGGGCTGAGCCAAAGTGGGGAACCGGGTGGTCCCGTAGAGGTTCCCATCCCGGCCGATGACCAGCGCGCTCGGCGAGTTCCCGTCGGTGCCGTTGAAACGGTGCACAATGACGAATTCTCCCGCCGGGGTGTATCGGAAAACCGTGCCGTAGTCGCCGCCGAAGCTGGCCGTCGCGCCGTAAAGACTCCCGTCGCTGCCTTGCACCAGTGGACCCGACGGAAAGACCACGTCCGTGAAGGTATAGAGGGTAGTCAACACGCCTGCCGGGGTGATCCGGAACAACGTGCCCCGGCTTGCCGCCCCGCCCTTGGAGGTCGTTCCGTAGAAGTTGCCGTCGATACCCTGCACCAGCATCCCAGGCACCGCACCGTCGCCGCCGCCGGTGAAGGCGTAGAGGAGGGTGTACTCCCCCGACGGAGTCAGACGGTAGAAGGTGCCACAACCCGTCACCGCATTTCCCGGTACAACGGAGGGGGGGGTGGAGGGAGGAGTGCCGGGACCGATGGGACCGCTGCTCACTCCATAGCCGATCCCACCATTATAGGTGGTGCCATAGAGATTACCGTCGGCCCCCAGGATGAGACTGCCGGTGCCCAGGCCGTCGTTGCCGTTGAAGCTGTACACGGTGTTGAACACCGCAGTGTCCTGGGCGCGCTCCGGCTGCGGCGCGGCCGACGCGATCCCAACGCACAACAAAGAGGCTGCGGCGCACGCCGCCCGGTGAAGGAAAGTGGCTTTCATGGTGATTGAAGTGGCGCAACTCCGCCGAACATCTTACCCGCGACCGGTTTGCAAAACAATCCCGATCCGCCCCGCTTGTGTCGGAAATTGTCTTTCTCAAAGCTCCCCGCCGATGTGCCGCGCCAACTCGATGGCCCGGATCATCCCGCGCGCCTTGTTGACCGTTTCCTCGTATTCGCTCGCCGCGACCGAATCTGCTACCACGCCCGCGCCCGCCTGCACGTACGCCTGCCCATCCTTGAGCACCACCGAACGCAACGTGATGCAGCTATCCAGGTTCCCGTCGAAGCCGAAATACCCCACCGCCCCCGCGTACGCCCCGCGCTTGCTGTTCTCCAGTTCGTTGATGATCTGCATCGCGCGCACCTTCGGCGAACCGCTCACCGTCCCCGCCGGGAACGTCGCGCGCATCACGTCGAAGGCGCTCAGCCCGGCGCGCAGGCGGCCCTGCACGTTGGAGACGATGTGCATGACGTGGCTGTAGCGCTCCACGGTCATGAAATCGGTCACGCGCACGCTGCCGAACTCCGCCACGCGCCCCACGTCGTTGCGCGCGAGGTCCACGAGCATGAGGTGTTCGGCGCGTTCCTTCGGGTCGGCCAGCAAACTTTCGGCCAGCGCGCGGTCTTCCGCCGCGTCCTGCCCGCGCGGACGCGTCCCGGCGATGGGGCGGATTTCGACCGCGCCGTCGTGCGCGCGGACGTGGCCCTCCGGCGAACTGCCCACCAGCGCGAATTTCCCTCCGAACCGCAACAGGAACATGTACGGCGAAGGGTTGATGAACCGTAGCGCCCGGTAGAGCGAAAGCGCGTCGTCTTCGTACGGCGTCTGGAAACGTTGCGAGGGCACGAATTGGAAAATGTCACCCGCGCGGATGTATTCCTTGCCGCGTTCGACGGTCGCCTCGTACTCCGCGCGCGTGGTATTGCTCGCGGGCGCGGGCGCGGCGGGCAATTCCCGGTAGACCAACCCGGGCCGCAGATGGCTCGGTGCGCGGAGACGGCGGACGAGGCGGGCGATCTTTGCGCGCGCTTCCTCGTACGCGGCGGACAGATCTCTTTCCCGGCCTTCGGTGAAGACGTTCGCCATCACCCGCAGCCGCCGGAAACGGTGGTCGAAGACGATGGTCGTGTCCGTCACGAGGAACATGCTTTCCGGCAGGTCGAGTTCGTCGCGGCGGTGCGGGGGCACCGATTTCTCGAACCAACGCACGGCGTCGTAACCGAGGAACCCGACCGCCCCGCCGCCGAAGGGCAGCGTGGGTTCGACCGGGGCCGGGCGGTAGCGGGAAAGGAAGGTCTGGAGCTCCGCCAGCGGGTCGCGTTCGGCCTCGTATTGACGCCGCGCGCCGCCCTGTTCGGTGATCGTGACGACCTTCCCCCGGCTCTCGAAGACCGCCGCCGGCCGGTTGCCCAAGAACGAGTAACGCCCGATCTGCTCGCTGTTCTCGGCGGATTCCAGCAAAAACAGCGAATCCTCGCCGCCCGCGTCCTCGTCGAGCAGCTTCTGGAACGCCGTCACGGGCGTCTCGCAATCCGCCATCAACTCGGCGGAAACCGCGATCAGGTTCGCGTCCCCGTGCGCCGCGATGGCGAGGAAATCCTCCAGCGAAGGCCGCAGTGGCAGGTCAGTCATTGCCGGGGTCCGGGTTCAGGGCAGGGAGAACGAAACCGTCTCGTTTTGCGCGCGGTGGTTCGTCCAGAAGCGGCTGCCGTCGAAGGCGAGCGAGCGACACGCAAACGGCACGCGGGCGATGTCCACCGCCTGCGGGGTTTCCGCCGCGAGGTCGACGCGCGCGATGTGCCAGCTTTCGCCGTCTTGCTCCGTGCCGCGCAAGACGTAGAAATCTCCCCCGGCGAACGTGTGTCCGCTGATTTCCGCACCGATCCCGACCGTGCGCAGGAGATTGCCGTTCAAGTCGAGTTGGAGCACGCGATGCTTGTACCACTGGCTCACGTAGAAGCTCCCATCGTCGTGGCTCAGGTACGAACCAGTGTAGTCGGGCACTGCAACCCGGTAGACTTCATCGAACCCCACGCCGGGTATGTAGCGCCGGATGTAACGGTCGTCTTCCGCGCCCTCCCCACTCGTGAAATAAAGCGTGTCCCCGCCCGACGCCGCCGCCCAAGGAATGCCCGGCACGGCCGTTTCCTCGAACACGGTCCAATCGTCGGCGTGGATGCCGTACACCCGACGCTCATCCCGCGAACCCAACCACAACGCGCCCCGATGCCACGCAAGGGCTTGCGGAGATCGCGCCGGGGAGGATAGGCGACGGTGTTCGACGATATCGGGAAAGGGTGGGTTCATAAGTTGGTAGCGATACGGTGCGGCCGTCTTCAGCCCCGGCAGGGGCGGCAGAGTTTAGCCCATGGCGTGAGCCGTGGGTGAGCTTACCCCCGAGCGATCAGCCCCGGCAGGGGCGTAAGAAAAGACGCCTGCCTCCAAGGACCGTCCCGCCCGTTTTCTTACGCCCCTGCCGGGGCTGCGCCGGAAG
>CALMVM010000281.1:0-12856 GCA_937873255.1 uncultured Verrucomicrobiota bacterium
CATCAAGGGGTTCGGTGAGTTCGCCAATGGGTTTTTCCACCCATTTTTGACTCCTACCCATCTTCTCGTCCTTCTCAGCGTGGGACTCCTGCTCGGTCAGCGTCCTCCGATACGCTTGCAGAATCCCGTGGGAACTTTTGCGGCGTTTGCCGCAGCCGGACTTGCGCTAACGCTTACCCACGTCGCAATCGGCGTTTATCAGCCGGTTCTCATCGTCCTCGGTCTGTGCGCGGGGGGCTTGGTCGCGCTCGCGGCATCGCTGCCACCGTGGGTCAGTCTGGCAGCTTGTGCCGCTGTGGGGTTCACGCTGGGCCTGGACTCGGGTGTTGATACGAATATTGATGGGAAGGCTGCGGCGACGACGCTGATCGCTACTTGGGTAAGCCTAATTGTCTTGGTAACCGACATCGCTTTTTACACTTCATTGGTACCACAATGTCAGTGGATTCGAACAGGCATCCGGGTGGTTGGGTCGTGGATCGTATCCATTGGGCTGCTCATGCTGGCGTTCTCGCTTAGACATTAACCCGTTGGAAAAATCACATTTTTAGTGACTAAAGGGGACATTTGTGTTCTGAAGGCAAGCGATGCAGCATGAAAAATATTTTCGGTGCTACAGACCGATGCTCTGGTCCATTTGAGTCCATTGCTGTTCATTTACGTCCGAATATAACATGTTCGTTTTGAGCCGAATGTGCTGTTCGTTCCACTTGCCAGCATCCAAAAAGGCTCGATGATGGAGGCCGCAACGATGAGCGAGGAGGACCAACTCCTTCCTCATTCGCTTGCGCCTCACTCATGGTCAACATCCTCGCTCCCGTCGTCACCACCGGCCCGACCTACGTCAAGGTGGCCAACTTTCCCGGCTTGTACCGCCACGCCCGCAGCGGTCGCTACTACGCCTGCAAAAAGCAGGGCGGCATCCGCAGGGAGCGTAGCCTCGGCACGTGCGACCGCAAGATCGCGGAACGACGGCTGAAGGAATGGACCGGCAACCTGGAGAAGGTGGATGCCGAGGTGGAGAAGACGACGCTGCATGAACTCATCGGCCGCTACCTTGTGGTCACCGGCAGCATGAGCGAGAGCAGTCGGGTCACCGATCAGAGCATCATCAAGCGGTTCCTGACCTTCTGGTCTCACGGGAAAGATTATCAGGTGCGCTCTATCCGGCCGTCGATGCTGGACGAGTGGCTGACTCACGAGGAACCCCGCCTGCGCAACGTGACGTACAATCGCTACGCCGGGTTCCTCAAGCAACTCTTCGACATCGCCGTCAAGGACCGCATCATCTCCGAGTCACCCGCCAAGCTCCTGCGTCAGGGCTGGAAGAAGCCGCAGGCTGTCAAGCGGCAGGTGCCTTCCGTCGCTCAGTTCGAGGCCATCGTGGCCGACATCCGTGCTCAGCGCTTCAGCGACCATGCCGAGCACACGGCTGACTTCGTGGAGTTCCTTGGGCTAGCAGGACTGGGACAAGCGGAGGCATCCTCGCTGACGTGGGGCGACGTGGACTGGCAGCGCAACCAGATCAACGTGCGCCGCCACAAGACCGACACCCACTTCCAAGTGCCCATCTACGAGCATCTGCGTCCCTTGCTCGACAAGATGAACCGAGCACGGCGAGGAAAGCGCTCGCCAGCTTCTCTCGTCTTCAAGATCAAAGACGCCAAGAAGGCGCTCAAGGCGGCATGTGACAGGCTCAAATTGCCGGCTTTCTGCCAGCGCAGCCTGCGCCAGCATCTCATCGGCAGACTATGGAAGGCGGGCGTGGACCGCAAGCTGATTGCACAATGGCAGGGCCATCAGGACGGAGGCCAACTCATTCTTGACACATATACGCAGGTGTTCGGCAGCGACGACGAAGAGTATGTGCGCGGACAATTAGCGAAGATCGGCGGCGGAACGACGCCAGCGGTCATGTTGTCCAGCGTAGAGGCATATCGCTCACCTTCTGGAGTCATGAAAGGGCCGCAAAAGAGTCATGCACCTGTTGATCCTCATTCTGCTCCTGCTGGTCGTTCTGCGCCTGCTGCGGTGAACCCGTACGCGAAGGGCGACAAGGTGCTCACCAAACTTGGTGGCAAGGGCGAGGACGTCGAGGCCGAGGTCGTTGCGGTGTGGAAGGACGAGGTGCAGGTCAAAACGCCGGATGGCGAGTTGCGCTGGAGGACGATCAGGACGGTGCAGCCGATCAAGGTAGTGGTCGCTCCCCAGGAGCCGACCAGTGAGGTGAAGCCGAGCGTACGCCGCAGGGGCAAGCCGATGCGCAAGAAGCGACGTTAGTACTCCGTCGTCCACCTTCTAGCGAGTCCAGGGAGCCGCGTGCATGAGGCCCGCGCCCCTGCGCTCGGCATGACCATCCTTGACCCCGTCGCTGTCGCCAACCTCGCTGTCTTCCTCGTCCAGCTGCCCCGTGGCAGGACCACCTCACGAAGGCAATCCGCCGCCCCGCCACCCGTCGAGTTCATCTCGCTGGAAGCGGCCCGCGCCACCGGGGAGGTGGTGGTCTCAGAGACGGGCAGGACCGAGTGCGTGCGGTTGGAGAACCACTCTGAGCGTGACCTCTTTCTCCAAGCAGGCGAGATCCTACGTGGCGGCAATCAGGACCGGGCCGTGGCGGGTGATCTCATCATCCCCGCTCCCCGGCATGAGCCAGAGAGCTGCATGGTGCCCGTGTTCTGCGCAGAGCCGGAGCGTTCTACACCGATGCGGGGCTGGACGCCGGACCTGTTCACGGTCTTCGACCAAACCTGCCCTAGCCGTAGGCTCAAGCGGGAGTTGCGGCTGGGCACTCAGGAGGATGTCTGGCGCGAGATCACCGCCCTGCGAGATGCGGTGTTCGACATCGTTAGCCACGGCGGTAGAAGGAACACGCCACGCTATTCCGTTTGGGAGCTGATCGAGACCCTGGAAGAGCTGAGCTGGCTGAAGCCTTACATTCACACGCTGCTGCCGCTGGCGGAGACCCATCTGGAGGCCACAGGGGTTGTGTTCGTCGTTGGCGGCAGATTCAACAGCGCGGAACTCTACGCCACCCCGGCTTTGTTCCGGCAGCTGTGGCCGAAAACCATCTATGCGATGGTGGTGGAAGCGCTGGTTGAAGAGAAGCTCAGCGGCGCATCGTGGCAGGGCACCTTGCCGACCAAGGGCGAGGTGACCGCGTGGCTGGCCGCAGGTCATCGGCGCGCGGTGGCAAGCCACACCGACAAGATCAACCGGCGGGTGCATCGGCGCATCCGTTCCGGCGGCGGGGTGCTCTGCTTCGAGATGTTGGATCAAGAGCAGGACGGCTTCTGCATCCATGAGACGATCCTGCCGAACGAGTGAAGCGTCCGCCCTGTCCGGGGTGTCCGCCCATCTTGCGATGTTCTGCTGATTTTGCCTTAGACTCGGCAACGTACCGCGAGCGCCTCAGTCCAGTTGCACCGTCGATAGAACATCCCCGCATGCCTACGCCACCCCTCGTCGGTGATCGTAGCAAAAGAATGGGAGCATCATGGTCTCCCCAGACTGGGTGGGCGGACGGAGGGAGCAGCGGTGGCAGTGGCAGCACTCGATGTGTTCGAGTACGCCCAACGAGTTCCCGTGTCACTAAACTTGCCGTCCGGCAAATACGTTGACCGCAGGAAACAGTAATTTTAGCATCTGCGTAATGCCCCGTGACCGTCCTCGTCCCCTCCCGAGCAAGATTCAAATTCTTGACGGTGCATTCTGCCCGCAAATTGATACTGACCATTATTACGTCATTGCAGAACCTTGGAGCGCCGGGGTTCGTTCTCTGCTGCTCGTCAGCGAAACACTGGATGGCAAGCGTGTTTTTAGAGACGTGTTGGCTGCAATGCCTGACCGCGCAACTGAGCGAAAAGACGTTCCGAAGTATCAACAAGCATTGTTCAAGTCGGCGCTGGCGGTAGTGATGCAGCACTACAAAGAGGCCGTCAGGGCAATGGACAAATTGGGGTTTGTCGAGAACTTACCCGCAGAGTTTATCGACGACCGCCTGTATGGCGATGCGCTCCCATCTTGGCTGCAGGAGTGGTTAGAAAGGCTGCGGGGAAAGGTTGCCAACTTGGAACCGCCGCCCAGTCTGCTGGCTGAGTTTGACGATCTCCTCGGCCGCGGGTTGAGCGATAATCGCAGTGTCAAACGATGGAGCCCGTTGCACCTTCGGGATCGGGAGATCGATGCTAAGAACAACCTCGATTGGCATATCTTCGAGTCGTGGGAGGAGTGGGATCAGGAGAAACTTGGCCGGAGGGAGCGGTCAACGAGGCTGTACGGCCGAGAGTTGGATTCGAAGGATCTGGATAATTTTTACAGCAAATTAGATTATTTGAGCCTCAAAACTCCGAGAAATCATCGGCATAATAGATACTGGGTACAAATTTAAAGGGTCCAAAATACTCAAAGACAGCATTTTGCAAGACAGCGCCGCAAGAAAAAGGGGCAAAAATGATTTGGCGCCTCGTTCCGGCTTCGGAGATATGTGCAACAATCGCATACTCTCAATCAACCGCCGAAAACGCGGCGTGGCAGCACAGTCCTGTTTGGAACTGAAAAGATCGCTTACACGGCCCAAGAGGCCGCTCAAGCGCTTGGGATCAGCGTCCGGTCCCTGAAAAGGCTGGAAGAACGCGGGCTCATCAAGTCCTGCAAAGCCCTGCGAGTTCGCATCTACTCGCGGCGTGAGTTGGAGCGGTTTGTCGAGGAGAACTCGTTATGATGCCTCCCCACCTGCGCGGCGGGGGCTTTCACGTCCCCCCCGAAGCCGTTCTGCCCACCCTCACAGCCTGCGGGGTCGAGGTCATCGACTCGACGCTGCTCCGTGCCCGGTGCCCGGCGGAAGACCTGCACACGACGCCCACCGGACCAGGGCACTGTGTCATCTTTCCTAACGACGGTACTCCGCGCATTTTCTGCCACCACACGAGCTGTGCGGCACATGTCGATGCGGTCAACCGCCGACTCTGGAGCTGTAGCCGCCGGTTGGTCCGGTCCTCAACGATGGCGGCTCACGTCGCGCGCCAGCGAAGCGCGCAACAGGCACACCAACATGAGCGTCAAGCGTTGCAGCAGCGTGCCGCCCGCATGCTGCCAACCGTGTTGGAAAAGTTCCACTGGCCGTTGGATGCGATTGAGGCCGATTCGCCCACGCCGATTATCCTCCCGGTTACCCAGCACCATCGCTATATCCTCGATCTATTCGACGACAAGGACGTGGTGTGGACCGGCCAGCGGCTGAACCAAACAGGGCTGCCTTGGCACGACGTGCGTTTCCGCACAGTCAACCACTGGCTGGGTCGTATGCGCTGCCCCGGTGCATTCATTTGCCCGAGCACCTTCGTGCCTGGCATCTACAGCCGCGCGACTCACAACGTGGTCACCAGGAAATTCTTGGTGGTCGAGTCCGACAAGCTCGGCCGCGATGAAGTCGGCGCGGTGTTCCGGATGCTGCAAAAGCAGTTCGGGCTGCACCTGCGCGCGGTCGTGGACACGGGCGGTCGCTCGTTGCACGCCTGGTTCAACATGCCGCCCGCCGCCCTGTTGGAGGGCTTGGAGGCAACTCTCCTTGGGCTCGATTGTGACCCGGCCATGTTCCGCCCGGCTCAACCCTGCCGCTTGCCCGGCGTCGTGCGAGAGAAGACGGGGCGCTGTCAGGAACTCCTCTACCTTGATCTTGCACCAGTTCCCTCAAGCGCGGCGGGAGCAATGCTCCACGCGTTCAGCCAGCTCGTCTAACCACCCACCGAAACGATCACGTCAGAAACCAACCAACAACAAACCAAACACCAGCATGCAAGCCTTAGCAGTGAATTCAGAACCCACCATCAGCACCAATGTCGGCAGTCGCCGACGCCCATCCGCGAACCCAGCCGTGCGCATTGTGCTCACCCCGCTGTGCAAGCCATTCCCCAAGGGTAATCCGCTCCCACCCGAGTGCACGTTCGGCCTTACCACGCATCCAATGTTTACGGTGCTCCGACAAGACACTAAAGCTCCCCATGTGGTTGTTCCCGTACTTGCTTCCAGAACGACGGTGACCGCTCCGCTTATTGTCGATGCTCAGTCGTCGCGCGAAACGTCGAGTGACAATGCCGCGGTCTCCCCGCAGGCACCCACCCCAGCAGTGGAGATCACGCTCACTCCGCAGACAGAGGTGGTGTGCGGTGCCAACAAGAAGCTGAAGTTCCACCTGTCTGGGCGCGACTTCAACTACTCCAACTTCGAGGAGGCTTTACTAGCGGCCGTCTTCCACAGCAAACCGCCCGAGGCGCTGCTAGAAATCCTCAATCGCATCACGACCGAGGACTTCACAATCCTTGAGAACCGCATCATCGTCGAAGCGATGCTCCATATTTACATCAATGATGGCGAGGTGACCACGGCCAAGGTGCTGACCCATCTGAAGTCTACCCTGGAGGATTATGGTCCGACGTGGATCGACTATGTCAATCGTTGCGCTTCGGTGGCCTACAATCCTGAGTACATCAAGGAGTACATCGGCAAGTTACAGGAAGCCTCCGCAATCCGCCGTGGTGACACCTTCACACGCTACCGCTACTCCGAGGCGTTCTGCGCCGGGCTGCTCAAGACTCATCTGCCGCAGATCAAGTGTGTGGGTGAAGAATGGTACGTGTACGACAAAGGCATCTGGGAAGTGACCGAGCGGGACATCTTCAGCATGATGGCGATGGAGAGTATGCACCCCGATCACCGTCAAGCCTCACGCGTCTGCGATCTTCTTGATCATGTTCAGCGCCTCTCGCAGGTGCCACGGAAGCTGTTCTTCGGAGCGTACAAGCGAGTTGAGGACCGCATTGTAATCAATGCCAACAACTGTGTGCTTGAGACTTCACCGGACGGCACGGTCACTCCGCGTGAGCATTCGCCCGACGACCACTTCACGCTCAAGTTGCCCGCTGACTTCGACCGAGCCGCTTGTTGCCCGGAGTTCGAAGCAACGCTGGAATACGCTTTGCCTGACGAGGCAGACCGCAACCTGTTGCAGGTGTTTGCCGGCTACATGCTCTATCCCGGTTGCGAGTTCCAGAAGGCGCTGGTGTGCTTCGGCGAAGGCGGCAACGGCAAGAGTACCCTCTTGGAGGGTATAGGACATGTGTTTGGAGAGTTTCTGTGTTCGGCCGCAGGTTTAGAAGACCTCTGCAAGCCTTCCGGTTACTCGCTCTCGATGATGCGGCATACCATGCTCAACCTAGGGTCAGAGTTGAATGGGACCGAGATCGAAGAGTCGGCCAACTTCAAGAAACTGGTCTCTGGGGACACGATGCTCACGCGGCAGATTTACTGCAAGCCGAGTTTGATGACCGCGACGTGCAAACTCGTCTTCCTCACAAATCATATGCCTCGGTTTAGGGGTGGTTCCCACGCCGAGATGCGTCGCTTGCGCATCCTGCGCTTCGACCGCAAACCAACTGTAGAAGACCCGTTCCTCGGTGCCAAGATCAAGGCGGAACGCTCAGGCATCCTCAACTGGATGCTGTACGGCTTGGCAAGCCTGCTCGATACTCGTGCCATTCCTCGCGGAGGCGATGGGGCGGCGATGGCACTGGAAGCTCTAAACCAGAGCGTTGACCCGGTGGGAGCGTTCGTAGCAGAACGTTGCAAGCTTGATCCGGCCGCGCGTGTGGCCAAGCAAACGTTGCTAGATCACTTCATCGCTTGGTGCGAAGAGAACAGCCATAGCTTCCGGGACGCGGAGAGCTTTTTCTTCAAGAAACTCTACGAACGCTATCCCGAGTTGAAGCCGAAAGGCACAGGTCCCAAGCCGACCATCGGCGGCAAGCGCTTGTACTGCCTCGACGGAATCGACGTACAGGAATCATGATGTAACGCCGTCCGCCCTGTCCGGGGTGCCCGGCCTCTGCTTAATGTTCTCGGCTTCGGCTGGGGCCATGCGGGGGCCGGGCATCTTCGTTTACATAGCCCAATCGTGTCCAGCCTGTCCGGCCTGACCACCCTTCGGCGTATGTTTCCGGTATTGCCGTTCGGCCTCAAGAAAGGGCGAACCATGGTCTCCCCAGACTGGGTGGTCCGCAGCCTCAGTTTTCCTCTGCTGCCATTCTTTGCACCAGCCGGATGGATTCCTCCGGTGTCAGCTCCCTTCGTTCGGCAGTATTGCGCATCGGGTGGCGGATGAACCCCGCGCGACTACGCTCTTCCTCGTCCGACTTGAACAGGCACTCCAACAGCCGCGCCGGTCCGTCCGGGCGTGAGATAAACTCGTGATTGCGGCCGTTGGGAGCGTGGTCCGTCCAGACCGCCACTGCCGCAACTTCAGGGTGCGAATCAAGGAACTGCGCGGCGTGGCGGCGAAGCAAGTTGTCGATTGGTGCGAGGACGGTCAGCGCGACCACGTTGTACGTGCCTTGCGGCGGCTCGATGGGAAACTTGCCATCCACGCCGTCGAAGAGGGAAGACAGGTCCTGCACATCGAAGCCGCCGTCCACTCTGGCCAGCCATGTGCGCGGTCGGTATTTGACCTCCAGATTGATTGTGATCCCTTCGGATCGAAAGCAGCAATCCACGTCCTTGGCGCTTCCCGGCACCAGCTTGGCGTTGAGTCGAACGGCGACCGGATTGCGCCAGCGACCTAGCCAGAGAAGCTCTTCGATGACGGCCACATGTTTACGCAGGTCGCGCAGTGCCTTGGCGTGAGTGCGCGGCCAGTTGGTGTGTGCCAGTATCGTGTGGTCGATCTCTGACACGCGCGACAGTTTGAGCAGATCGGGACAATCAAGGCCGCTGCCTTCCCCGTGGAACATCTCGTGATCCTCGCCCTTCTTGCGATCATCCGGTCCCTTGCTCGCATTGAAGGGCGAGTCGGCCAGTCGGTACTTGGGCACGCGCATCGGCTCGCACCCATCGAACTCGATTGGCTGATACGTGAGGCGCAGGTCGAAGCGCCACGCTTGCAGGTCGCCGTAGAGCCACTGAGCACGTTGAACGGCAACTGCGCGGGGCAAGACGGGATGGCTCGCACCGGGGTAGGCGCTTACCAATACTTGCTCAAGCTGTTCTAACGTGATGGTCATAGACTGACTGTAAGGTAGCAGTAGTCATTCTTCAGTACAAATACGCGTGAAGACAGAAACTAATCTAGCATGCGTGTCATGCTTTTGATCAAGCTGCGGTGGGTTATGTTAGTTCGTCTGACCAAGTTGCGTCCGTTCTGTCCATTCGCCTGCCTGACGATTGAGATAGATGCCTATGTTTATGTAACTGATCGTGCGGCAGTAGTCGGGTGTGCCCCGGTTCTATCAGGGCGTAGTCAGCAAACACAAACACAACTAGCAACACAATGGATACAACCCACATGAACCCACCCCAGGCAGACACCAGCATCTGGATCGGTGGCGCCGCGATGACTTGGCTGATCGAGCGTTTTAACGTCTGGTGCCAGGAATGGCTTGAGATGAAGTCGCCCGACAAGGGAGCCTACCAGATAACCCAGTTCCTCAAGGAGCTGATGGCCATCACCGACATTCGTCTGCGCTTGGTGCGCGAGCACCCCGACCGCGGACCCGAGGCACTTGACCTCTCAACCCTCAACCTGATCCCTGTCGAAGGAGTGTGCCAGGACGACATCATCGAAGCGTGGCTACGCTCCGGCGCGGCGTTGATCGCTGATGCGAACGATCTCATCGTGCGTCAGCCTCCCCACTTCGAAGTCGTGCGGGCGGACTGATCCGCTTCCGTGAGGGGTGCCAATGCCCGCTGCACTTGGCTCCCGTCGTACATGCGCGGCGGGGGCAGAGTTCCACGCCTCATTGCGGCTGCGTTGCCATCATCGTTCTCGCCTCCCTGACCAGCTCTCCTACGCTGGAGCGAGGCAGGCCAAGCTCCCGCATGATGACCTGATTGCAGCGATTGGCCCGCAAAAGTTCGATCACTCGTGGCAGGTGCTTGGCGTTCTTGCTGGGCCGACCCAGAGGCACCCCGCGCTGTTTGGCCGCCCGCAATCCGGCGTTGACGCGTTCGGTGATGAGGTCGCGCTCAAACTGCGCCACTGCCCCGAGGATGTTGAGCTGAAGCTGAGCCACCGGATTGCTGTCGGTGGTGTCGATGCCCTGCGAAGGGATCACCAGCGCTGTGCGATGGGACTGAAGCTCGCTGATGAGTTGCATGAGGTGAACGAGCGAGCGGGCAAGTCGGTCGAGCTTGAACGCCACGACCGTGGCAACCTTGCCCCGGCGAACCAGACCCATCAGCCGGTCCAGCCCCGTGCGGCTGGTGGAGCCGCCGGAGATGCAGTCGGTGTATTCCTGCACGTCCTCCCACCCTCGCCGTTGGCAGTAAGCACGTAGCTAGTCGAATTGGATGTGGGTGGTTTGACTAGCAGTGGACACGCGGGCGTAGATGGCGACGATCCCTTTCCGGCTCATAGATGATTTTAGAAGCTGGGATTAGCTACGCCCGGCTGAGAATCATGGTGGCTCCTTTTCAGTGGACGAAGGGCTGGAACGAAGCAGGCTGAAATACTTCAGATTCTCAGCTGGGGTCCTTCTAACGTCAGGATGTCCAGCCTACAAACGGGGCAGCTTGGACGCCGGCACGAACACCGCAGCCAAGACAGCTCCCACGATGCCGATCAGGACACAGATGCCGATTTCCTCTCGACGCACCAAGCCCAGCATGAACGTCACCGCAAAGCCGACCAACCCGACCACCATTCTGGCAAGAACAACATTGTCGGCTCCAGCGGCTGTGTTCTGTGGCGTCAAAGGGGCGGCCATCTCAGCTCCGGGGAACTCTCGGCTAATCCGTTGGCGCAGTTCGTAGAGCGCCGGCAGCGTGTAGTGGAACCACGCCTTAGCCTCGTACGGGTAGCCCTCGGGCGAGTCGATGGCTCGGCCCGCCGCCGGCATGTGGTTCACCAGCGTTTCCATCAACGTCAGACCCTCACCGGTGTCGGCGGATGGTGCCAGTTCGTATGACACGCTCAGTAGCTCGAACGCCAGGGTGAGGAAGCGGTAGGCGAAGTCACAGTGCACCCCGGCTACAAACGGCTGGCGGTGCGCTTCGTCGATGTAGCCGCTCGCAGAGTCACGCTCAACGTCCAAGTCGCTGCCAGCGCCCTCGGACACGCCGATGAGGGCAACCGCACGATCCTGGAAGCGCTGGGCCATGGCGGGCTTGAGTTCGGAAGCGGCGAATCCGTACCCCAAGGCTTTCACGGCGTAGCTGTTGACCTGATCGGGTCCGTCGGCGATGAGCGCCTTGCACATCCACACGGCACCGTTGGTCGGCTCGTGTTCCAGCACGCGGGTGAGTTGCGCGTCGGCCTCCTGGTAGTTGCCGCTGTCGATGAACTCCAGGGCCACTTGGAGCACGTCCCGTGCATGGGGCAAAGCAGGGGTGGCGACCGGGTTGCGGTGGGCCTGGATGGCAGCTTGCACGTTCACCTCCTCACCGCAGATCATGCAGCGCGCGGTGGCACGGTCGGCAGGCACTTGGATGGTGGCACCACAGGCGGTGCAGCGGGCTGCCTTAAAGTTCATCGGTTGATCCTCTCAGGGTAGGTTGTACACAAAGGTGAAGTTGTCCTTGGTACCCGGCTCGCCCGTCCAGTTGGCGCTGACGAAGTCCATGGTGCTCAGGTCAAGAACGCTCGCTCCTGTGGAGCGAGTCATCTCGGCGCTGCTTACACGTCCGTCTGCTCCGAAGACGACGTGACACACGCCCGTGCCGGTGGCGTGCGCCAGACGGGCTTCGTTGGGGTATGGCGGACGCGGCCGGGCGTACCGGGGAGCCACGCGCGCCGCTGCCGTTGGTGCAGGGGCAGGCGCGCGGTCCTTGATCTCGGTGTCAGGCACGACGTAGCCGTTGCGTCGCCACTCGATGTAGGCGTCCATCAGCCCGTTGAGGAACTGCTGGTACTCGGCGTTGGTGTACTTCTTGACGGTGGGGTTCTCGGCGCGACAGCCCTGGGCGAAGATCACCATGCCTCCGCTGCCGCTGTCCGTCGTGGCGCTTTTGAGCAGTTGCCGCCCCATGGCCCAGCCAAACTCGTGCGGGGTGCGACGACGCTGTGTTTGTTCCCGTGTAGCAGCCTCTTTGTCGTCGGTGAGGAGGCTGCCAACGATTCCGGTGACGAGGGCGATCAGGAAGATCAGCGCAACCCATCCGCCGCAGCCCAACCGCCCGCGTGAGCGTGGGGCGACAGGCTGCGTGGAGATGGTGCCCGCGACCCCGGGGACGACGGCAAGCGGCACGAAGCGGTTGTCACCTCCATCGTAGGTGGCCATGTCGGTGGGTTTGAGGCTGCCGTTGGAGAGTTCATGCAGAACGTCCTCCAGCCTGTAGGGACCAAAGGTGCTCTGACCGCGATGAATGAAAATGCGCATCGCGCTAGGAGGTGAATGAGCCCACAGACAGTCCGCAGAGGGCTGTAAACGTGCCTGCTCGCACCGTTTATGGTCAAGTGCTTTTTCTCACATGTGACCATCCTGCATGCCCATCGTTTGCCGCGTGGCGCAGCGTTTCAGAGGCCAACTCGGCAAGTTCCTTCGCCAGCGGCGAGGCGAGATGACCTACGCTCAGTTCGCCCGCAAGATCGGCATCTCCATCTCGTCACTCCAGCGCATGGAGAACGGCATCCAGAACGTGACGCTGGACACTCTGGAGACGGTAGCCCGGAGGCTGAAAGCGTCGCTCAAGGACATCTTTGGCGACGTGTGATCGACCGCCAGACACGACTTCTGTTCGCTCGCCAACTGTGATTTAGAAGAATTCTAAATCAGTCCACGGCGCTGGTGTGACGCTCGGCGTGTTGGCAGCCCTGCTTTCTCGTCTGCTAAAACTCCACGTCCCGGCAGCGTTGATCCAGCTGATGAGCGAT
>CALMVM010000281.1:12867-17921 GCA_937873255.1 uncultured Verrucomicrobiota bacterium
GTCCCGCACCGTGCGCCCCTTCGCCAGCGAGGCAACCGCCTTGCCGCTGCCCACGATGACCTCGCCTCGTCCCTGCCGGTCCACGAACCAGCCCGGCAGGGCGAGGACCGGATGCGCTTCCACCGCTTCGCCAACCGCCTTGGAGAGCCAGTCGCTCAAACGGCTAGCCTGCTGCTTGGCCTGTTCCAGGCAGGCGCTCTCCGGCGGGCCACCGGCAAAGCACAGGGCGCGACCATCGAAGGTGACGCGGTGAGCCTCCCTGCCGTCTGCCTCCTTCTTGCGCCGAGCTTTCGTCTCCACCGCGTACACGCCGGATGGTGCCACCAGTACATGGTCGATGTTGCCATAGGGATCGTTGGGCACGTCGTGGTACACCCGGCAGCCCGCCAGCATCAACTGGTTGAGTTCTTCTCCCACCGCGCGCTCGCCCGACAAGCCCAGCCGGTAGTTGCGCTTCTGATCAAGCAACCTGAGCAGGCGACAGCACAGAATGACGAACGTCGGCGCGCTGACGGCCCCCGCGCTAATCACCGGCACGGAGAGTAGGGAGTGGTGCGGTTGGAGCAGGATGACGCTCGTGCAAACCAGCGGCAGCACGTATGCCATGGCCAGCTTCTCGGAAATTTGATCCTCCAGTTCCTCCAGCTTGCGACGCAAGCTCTCGCCGGGCGCACGCAGGAGCTTCTCTGCCACGGGCACCCGCAGCTTCTGCCGGTCGATGCGCCACACGCGCCAGCGTGCCAGCCCCAGCAGGCAAGCGCACGAGACCAGCCACACGCCCAGCAAGATCCAGTAGTCGCCCATCATCGTCCGGCTCTACAGCAGGATGTTTGCTAAAGGGCGGTCCGAGCCGCATCATCTCACCCAACGATGTTCACCCGCCTTCTCACCGCTTCCTTCGCCCTGCTTCTCTGCTGCGTCCTTCCAATCCATGCCGCGCCATCCACCACCGCCGCCGCTCCTGAAGAGCTTCATGCTCCCGGCGGCGGACGCGTGTGGGTGTACCTGCCCAGGAACCCGCCTGCCGGTGCCAAGCTGCCTTGTGTGCTGATCGCTCCCGCCGGCAGCCGCATGTTCCACGGCATGACGCTGGGCGACGGCGACCAGCCCGAGCACCTGCCCTGGGTGGCGGCGGGCTTTGCCGTGGTCTCCTACGACATCAGCGGTCCCTTCCCCGAGGAACAAGGTGGCGACGAGCCGGTCATCCGGGCGGTCACTGCGTTCATGAAAGCCCGGTTCGGCGTGAGCGACGGCTTGGCTGCCCTGGATGTTGCCCTCGCCAAGTACCCCCAAATTGATCCCAAGCGGCTGTACGTGGTCGGCCACAGCTCGGCGGCCACGCTGGCGCTCCAACTGGCAGAAGCGGCTCCCGATCGGTTCAAGGCCTGCGTGGCTTTCGCTCCCATCGCCGATGTGGGCGAGCACCTCAAGGAAGCGTTGCCCATGCTGGACGGTGCCGTCCCGGGCTTTGCCGATGCCATCCGCAAAGCTTCACCATCCAGCCAAGTGGACGCTTTCCAGTGCCCTGTCTTCCTGTTCCACGCGGCGGATGATGCGAACGTGTCGACGGACTCGGTCGTGGCGTTCAAGGACGCGCTGCTGGCCAAGCACAAGGCAGTAGAGTACGCGTCGGTTCCTTCTGGCGGCCACTACGACTCCATGATCAAGCAGGGGCAGCCCAAAGCCATCGCGTGGGTGAAGGCTTTGGACCAGAAGCAGCCGAAGTGAGGAATCGCTGACTCTCAGTAGTCCTCTGGCAGCAAAATCGTGGTCAGCGAGCGGTCCCACTCGGTAATGATCCAGAACAGGGTTCTGTCTGCCGTGTGGTACACCGACAGCAGCCGCTCGCCGTATTTGAGGGCGCGTTCGTTAGCCTGCCAGTCCTCGCGCCCTACATCGCCCCAGTCGCCATGGCGGTGCCGGTCCAGCGCTGCGGCCACATCTTGGGTAGGTAGCGTGGCGAGTGCCGTGCTGGTGGCTACCACTTGACCCAGCAGGAACTTGCTGTCTCCTGCCGCTGGCCTTTGTTCGTTCGTGTCTTCTGGCATACCCTTCCAGAAGGTGAGCGGAGCGGTGAAAACATAAGATCGAGCCGCCTGATCCGAGAAACCACCGCTTTGCCTGGCTTTACAGGTCGGCCACGCAGCCGTCTCAGTAGTCTCCTAGTGCTTGAAGACGTATCCACCATTTGGCATCCTGGGTTTGTTTTTTCTGCATCGCCATGACATCTGTTCTGACCCAGTTGCCGTCGCTCTCGAGGTTCCCGGCGCACCTTGCACTTCGGGCGACGAGCCTCGTCCGGAGGAACGTGGGACGGTTCACCGCCGTGCTCCTGCTGGCGCTGGGCTGCAACCTGAACGCAGCACGGCTGGCGAGAGGGATGGTCTCACCTCCCAACCATGTGGCCGCCTTGATCCAAGGCAATGACGGCAATTTCTACGGGACCATTCGCGGCGGCGACGACTTTCCCTACGGCGCAATCTTTCGTCTCACGCCCACCGGCAATCTGACTGTTTTGCACACCTTCAGCCGCATCGGGGGTGAGCATCCTACTGGCTCACTGATCCAGGGAGGCGACGGCAACTTCTACGGCGTGACGGCTGGTATCTACCCGGGTGACGCTGGCACCATCTTTCGGCTCGCTCCGGACGGCACGCTGACTACGCTGCACCGCTTCAGCGGTGACGACGGGGATTTTCCCTGTGGCGCGCTCGTCCAGGCCAAGGATGGTAACCTCTACGGCACGACGGTGAACGGTGGCGGGACAAACAGCTACGGGGTGGCTTTCCGGTTGACTCTCGCAGGCGAGTTTACCGTCATCCACCGCTTCAGGATGCCGGACGGCGGTTCAAGAGTGGCTTTGATCCAGGCAAGCGACGGCAAGCTCTACGGGACGACAAGTGGCGGAGAGAAGGATCGCGGCACGGTCTTTTGCCTGACCCTAGACGGCAGGCACAGCGTTGTGCTTACGCCGATGACACCGTGAGATAGGAGCGGCAGCATCACTCCAGAGATGGTACTCGGACAGAGCGGACAACGGCATCCAGGCTCAACTCTGAGCATTGCACGGCAGCCAGCCCAGCCAGCCGTTGATGCCCCATTTGGGCGGATACCACAGTGGCAGCATCGTCGCTGACGGCTGGAAGCGCTGTTTGATACGGTGGCGACCGTCTGGCGACGTGAACTGTGGGTAGGCCACGCGGGCATACTTGTCTACCCGGTCGTATCGCTCCACACAGAAGCCGTCCGTACGCAGCGGCCCCGCCTCCCGCTGGAGTAGCGTCCACGTCTCGATACGGTTGAACAGCTTGAACAGGATCGTGCGAAAGAACAGTTCCTGTGGCTCCTGCGGCCCTTCGTACTGGACCGAGCGGATGAGATACTGGCTGACCCGGTCCGATACCCGGTAGGCATTGGTGAACTTGTAGGCTGCCAGCACCGGATCGTTCGTCCATGGCGGCGGTGCACTACTCACCCGTCGCCAGAACACGCGTTGCCGCTCGGCCGTAAAGCGCCAGAAGGCGGTGAACAGCAGCGTGGGCCTGAGCGGATGCAGGAAGGAGAAGTCGGCTGGCTCTTGGGTGAAGACGGTCGGCTGCATGTCGGGGGCTGCCATACCCTGCCAGAAGTTGAGGGGAGCGGCGACGGACCACCCAGTCTGGGGAGACCAGCCAGTTTCATTGTTGTTGCCCCAACGGCGGCGAAGCAAGCCCGCAAGCCTGCGATGAACTGTTGAACTCAGCGGCTAGCTATCCCGACCATTGAACCGGCAAAACATTGTCAGCCGCCGGACACCCCAGACAGGGCGGGCACCTCGTCGGCAGTGGCAACTATCTCTGCATCCCGACGCCAAAACTCGGCCAGCGGCACGAAATATTGCGCAGGGGGTCGTCGTAACTATCTCAAGCGCAATGCCCTCATAGGTCATCGTTGCGCTGGTAGAGCGCCTCAATGGCATTTTTCGTCTGCCCAAGGATTGTCTACCTTCAGCTGGCTCCTACGCAGGGCAGTCGCGACCATCCGGCGCGGGATTGACAATCCGAAGCGCTTCCGCAGCCTTCAACTAATGAGCAGCAGCCTCGCCGCTATACCCGGCAGTGTCAGCTGATGCACGGTGACGCAAGCGGGGCATGCGGCTGGCGCTGGTACCAAGCAGGCCCGCTTTCCTACTCTGATGCCAATGCGTCCATGAAATCACGCAAAACGTGAAATTGCCATGGACAAGGTCACGCAAACCGTCATAATTGTTTGCTATTTGTATCCGGCTTCATCAATGGCACAAGGAAATTACTTTTGGACAACAGCTTAAAGCACGTCGCCGCAAACTCGAACTGACCCAAGCCGAGCTGTCGCAACTGCTTTGCTGTGGTGACGCCGATGGTTCACCAACGAAGCGAACTGTGGAGGACTGGGAAGCAGACCGTCGAACGCCGATGCTCGTCACACAGGAAGGTGTTTTCGCGCGAATACATGCCTTCCAAGTATCGCCAGCGTTCCGTGACATGCCGCTTTATGGCGAAGTGCCGGCTGGTCTGCTCTCCGACAACCCGCAGTCGCCGGATGAGTTCATCTCGGTCCCTGTGGGTAAATACCCCGCCGACGCCTTCGCTCTGAAGGTTCGGGGTGATTCTATGATCGGCAAGGGCATCCACGAGGGAGACCTTGTTGTTGTCCAAAAGCGCGAAGCAGTCACGGGCGATGTGGTAGTCGCGCTGATCGACGGCGAGACGACCCTCAAAACTCTGGTCCACCGCAACGGCAAGTGTGAACTGCGCAGTGAAAACCCGAAGCGCAAAAACCCGGTTCTCACAGATCAATCCGCCATCCAAGCGGTGATGATTGGCAAACTCCCGAAAGCAAGAAAGTAATGATATGGGCAAGAATTCCTCAATTGAATGGACGGATCACACGTTCAACCCCTGGTGGGGGTGCGTGAAAGTTTCGCCAGCGTGTGACAACTGTTACGCTGAAGCCTGGGCCAAACGCGTTGGGCAAGCGGTGTGGGGCAAGGAATCCCCACGCCGTTTCTTCACGGACGCACATTGGCGTGAGCC
>CALMVM010000281.1:17931-21689 GCA_937873255.1 uncultured Verrucomicrobiota bacterium
ATTCTGCGCCTCAATGGCGGACGTGTTCGAGGCACGCGAGGATTTGAATGTCGAGCGTGACAGACTCTACAAACTGATTGAGCAGACACCTTGGCTAGATTGGCTGCTGCTCACTAAACGTCCAGGCAGCGTCAAATCTCTGGTACCATGGGAAGATGAATGGCCTCGCAACGTCTGGTTGGGCACGACGGTGGAGGATCAAAAGTGGGCTAAATCCCGACTCCCCGCTTTGCTCGCGTTACCGGCAGCCCGGCGTTTTTTATCTTGCGAACCGTTGTTGGGTCCCTTGGACCTGACGCCGTGGATCGGCAAGGGAGTCAAGAATTACCCTATTGATTGGGTGATTACTGGCGGGGAGAGCGGACCCGGCGCAAGGCCGATGTTGCCCGGTTGGGCGCGTTCGTTGCGCGATCAATGTAGGGCAGCGGGTGTTCCCTTTCACTTCAAACAGTGGGGTCATTGGCAGCCATCAAAGGAACCGACCCTCAAGCGCGGGGTGGAAACTTTTTGGGATAGCGTCGAGAGCCGCAATGTTTTTATGGAGGCGGTTGGAAAGAAAATTTCTGGGCGTGCGCTTGACGGTGCGACCTGGGATGGGTTACCAACTTCCCTGTAAATGGGCGAGTTAGACAATCCCGAATGGTTTGGTTTAACCCCTAGCACGACCGCTGTGAAGCGGAAGAAGCTGGGGTTGCCCTCCATTGGAGATCGTCCGATCTGGACAGAAAACAAGGCGAAGCTGATCGAGCGATACCTGTACTACTTCGTGTGGGTCACCAAACACGGCACGTACATAGACGCTTTCGCTGGTCCTCAGCGTAGCAACGAGCACACGATGTGGGCCGCAAAGTTGGTGCTAGAGAATCGGCCTCGATACCTGCGAAACTTTCATCTGTTTGAAAAGGCTCCTGAAAGCGTCGCCGCATTACGCCAACTCCGGGATGCACAACCTCCCAAGGCAAGGGGAGAGAGTGAACGCACGATCCACATCTATTCGGGTGACTGTAACCGGAAGATCAAAGAGTTCCTCAAAACCCGCACGATTAGGGATGCCGAAGCAACTTTTTGCTTGCTGGACCAACGGACGTTTGAGTGTAGTTGGTCAACCGTTGAAGCACTCGCGCAGTACAAGCAAGGGGGACATAACAAAATCGAGTTGTTTTACTTCCTAGCGAATGGCTGGATTGACCGTGCACAATCCAAGAAGAGTGACAAGGACGGAGAGATGAAACGCTGGTGGGGCAACGAGCAGTGGCAACGGTTCTTCGACCTCCGCAGCTTCGACCGCCAGAAACTTTTCTCTGAACGTTTTCGCAACGAACTCGGTTACAAGCACGTCAGAGCTTTCCCGATTTACAAGCGTGCTGATGGTGGAGCTACCCTCTATTGGATGATTCACGCGACTGATCATGATGCGGCTCCAGTGTTGATGAACGCTGCGTACCGCCAAGCACTCAAAGTGAAAGAGACGGCCGACCAAATGAATCTGCTGGAATGTGAGGTTGGGAGAAGGCCTTCCTCCACTCCTTGATGAAACGCAAGTACCAATACAAAGAACCTTCGCTGCCAAGATTTGAGAATAAAGGCTGCAATACGATAGCCACTAGCCACGCAAGGCAATTACACCCGCCAGGATCCTCATTGACCAGCTTTCCATCGAGTTCCGCCACCAGGCGGTCGCGATCATCCAACGGCAGAAATAAGATGGCTTGAAGCCCTCTGTTTGCCAGGACTACGATGCGTGTTCTTGTTGACGGCGGAAATTGCCGCAATATGGCCTGGACTACCGACTCTCAGGAGTCGCAATGCTACCCCCGAGAACTTCTCCCATGCCTGATCTTCGAGTCTTAGTCGCCAGCTTGGCACAACGCAACGCTTCGCGGACTGAGGCGGATGTGGTGGCACAAGTCCGCCAGTTGCTTCGTGATGCGCCACTAGGACTTCACGATGAACAAATCCGTCTGGAGGTTCAAGTTGGCGACAGGCGTCGCATTGATGTTGAAGCAGGATTTACCGTAATCGAAGTGAAGCGCGATCTTCGCATCGGCAACATCCGCGAAGACGCCGAACGGCAATTGTCAGGCTATGTCGAAACGCGCACACAAGCATTGGGACAACGTTACGTCGGAGTGCTGACAGACGGATCAGAATGGCGCGCTTACCACTTGCGCGATGATCGCCTTGCGGAAGTGGCCTTCCTCACAGTCAACGCCGCCCAACCGGACGTCGAGCGTCTCGTCGTCTGGCTTGAAGGCGTATTAGCGACCACGAGTGGAATCCGCCCGACGCCAACTGAGATTGCTCGCCGATTGGGCGCTGAGAGCACTTCGCACGCACTTGACCGGGCATCGCTTGCACAATTGTACGCAGCAAATAGCAGGAACCCCTCGGTTGAACTAAAACGTCGTCTTTGGGCGCGATTGTTGACCACAGCTTTGGGTACTCAGTTTGAAGACACTGAGGACTTGTTTCTCAATCACACGCTTCTCGTTCTGAGCGCCAAAGTGATCGCACACGCAGTTCTCCAAGTCGGATTCGAGACCGTTGCGCCTGCCGTACTGCTTAGCGGCGGTTTATTCGAGCGCGCGAGGATATCAGGAGTTGTCGAGTCCGACTTCTTCGATTGGGTTCTTGAAGTGCCTGGGACCGATGGCAGTGGATTTATCAGAACGGTTGCCCGTCGATTAGCGCGATTCGACTGGAGCAATGTTGAGCACGATGTTCTCAAGGTTCTTTATGAGTCTGTGATCGACACCGAAACACGTAAGCGACTTGGAGAGTACTACACACCAGACTGGCTTGCTGCGCAGATCGTTGAAACCGCTGTTAGTGACCCGTTGAACGAGCACGTGCTGGATGCCGCTTGTGGATCAGGAACATTCCTCTTTCACGCCGTGAAACGTCATCTGGCAGCAGCAGATTGTGCCGAAACGAACGTCGCTGCTGTCCTTACGGGCCTTACTGAGCATGTGGCTGGCGTCGACCTTCACCCAGTCGCAGTCGCGCTCGCACGTGTAACTTACCTGTTGGCGATTGGTCAGAACCGCCTGCAACATCCTGACCGAGGTGCCATACGAGTACCGGTTTACCTTGGAGATTCTTTGCAATGGAGGCAGCGAATCGATCTTTTGAGCCAGGGTCACTTGGTCATTCCAGTGGACGACAGCGGCGACCTTTTTGGGCGCGAATTACGGTTTCCTGACGGTCTTCTGGACGACGTGGTGGCATTCGACGGACTCGTCGCTGAACTTGCGGATACAGCGTCGCATCATCGTCCCGGTACCCCCCCGCCCGGACTTGCTGCTATTTTCCGGCGTTGGGGAGTGCCAGGGGCAGCTGAGCCCGTGGTCACAGAAACTTTCGCTCTGATGTGTCGTCTGCACGACGAAGGTCGAAACCATATCTGGGGATATTACGTCAGAAATCTCGCTCGACCACTCTGGCTTTCACGGCCAAGCAACCGGGTCGACGTGCTTATCGGTAATCCGCCATGGCTTGCTTATCGACACATGTCGCCTGAAATGCAGGCGGTCTTTAGGGAGATGTGTGAAAGCCGACATCTATGGGCAGGCGCAAACCTCGCAACCCATCAGGACCTGTCCGGTCTGTTCGTCGCACGTGCCGTGCAGATGTATCTACGGGCGGGCGGTCGCTTCGCTTTCGTGATGCCGAACACCGTGGTAGATCGAAGCCATTTTGAGGCGTTTCGATCAGGCGAGTTCCCAGATGAATCAGAGCCAGCCTCGGTCGCTTTCAGC
>CALMVM010000281.1:21699-22328 GCA_937873255.1 uncultured Verrucomicrobiota bacterium
CGTCGGATACAGCCATACTTTTTCCCGCGACCTGCTGCCGTTGTTTTTGGCTGCCGAGTCCAAACCGGCGCGGCTGTGGCTATGCCGCCGGTAGCAGAGCACTGGACTGGTCGATTGCCAGCAACGAATGCGGGTTGGCACGAAGTGGTACACCACATTCAGCGCAGCACGGGCGCAGTGCACGTCGTTGAAGATGAATACTTGTCCCCTTATCGCAGCCGCTTTTCGCAGGGTGCGACACTTGTTCCCCGTGTATTATTAATGGTGGACGAGCAACAGTCTGGTCCACTTGGACTCGCGGCAGGTGAGAGCGCTGTCCGGTCAGCTCGAAGCGTGAGCGAGAAAGACCCTTGGAAGAACCTCCCACCAATGGACGGGATTGTCGAAACACAATTCCTGCGGCTGATCTTACTTGGAGAATGCGTTGTTCCCTTCCGATTGTTGCCGATGCGCAAATGCGTTGTGCCATGGGATGGAAGGCATTTGGTATCGGGCGACAACCCACAAATTGATGGCTTTCCCCGACTTGCTGAATGGTGGCGTGCGGCAGAGCAAATATGGAATGACAATCGTTCCAGTGACGTGACTTCGCTTTTTCGAGCCGGGTGCTGAGTTAGTCTGGGGTGCCA
>CALMVM010000282.1 GCA_937873255.1 uncultured Verrucomicrobiota bacterium
CATAAGCCGTTGGGGCTGGTTGTCATCCGCTGGCACTGCCCACCCTTCTTCGTGGTGTGACCGCATCGCACCGCCACGGAGCGAGGACCACCGCCGGATGATCGGGAGGAGTCGGCGTTCGTCGTATGCGCCGGAGCTTGGTAAACAGGAAAAACCTCCGGGGTCGGGCTCGGCGCGGGGCGGTAAGCGCGTACTTCCACGGGCGTGAGGACCTCGGGGAGTATCCTTAAATCCACCAGCAGCGCGGAAAACACGCTGCCGTTCGCCGTGGCCACGGAGGCGGTCCCGCGATCAACGCTCAGCAACGTCACGATTGTGCCAACAGGCACCGGGCGGTGGCCTAACACGTAACCACCGCGTTCTACATCGACCGAGTAAGGCTTCAGCAGGATGCCGTCGGTGGCGAACGCGGGGAATCCGACGAAGAAGATCACGAGGATCATGAGGATCGCGCCGAATGTCTTCATATGACCCGCTTATGTTCGTTCACGCGATAACATTCAAGCCAATTTTTTGAGCTCGTCCTGGAGCGCGATGATGTCTTTCGCTCCTTGTATGGCCCGGCGAAGCACTTCCTCGGAGATGCGGCTCGGGCGCAGCGCGGCGCTCGGTGCGTCGTTGGCGGCGAGGACGCGGCCGGTGATGAGATATTCGGCGGTCGTGCCTAGGGCTTTCGCCAGGCCGACGAGGATCTCGCCACTGGGAATGCGCTCCCCATTTTTGTAGTCGGAGATCGCAGATTGAGAGCACCCGGCGATTTCAGCCAGTTCGTCCTGCTTTATCCCGGTCCGAGCAATTTCACTCCGCAGACAGGAGGAAAAAATCCGTTTCGCCATATTTCTTGCTTGCTCTTGATTCTGAATCGCCATATCCGTATTGCCATGTTAGAGCGAAACGAAGTCAGGAGGCTACTGAAATCGCGCGGCTGGAGCTATCGCCGGGCAGGCGCGTATCTCGGCATCAGCTACCCGCACATCTGCTTGGTGCTCCAAGGCAAGCGGGAATCCAAGCGCCTGCTGCGGGCTATCGCGGCGTTGCCGGATTCGCCCGAGCCCTACCGCGAATGCGGTTTTGCGACCACGCCCTACCGCCGTACCGCTGCCTCGGAGGTCGCCCAATGAGCAGCCTCCACGCGAAAGAGATCAGCGAGGCGCACCGCCGCGCGAAGCACAATGCCGCCCTCGCCGTGGGCTGGGCGGTGATCGCGGGTGCTGTGTTGCAACGAGTTAAGGCCGATTTTTCTCACGGTGAGAATAATTTGAAGGAGTGGTTGAGCGCCGAATGCCCGGAGATTTCGCTGCCAACGGCCTACCGCTACATCGCGCTCGCCAAGGCGATGAAAAAAGCCGAGTCCAAGCGGCTCCGCTCGTTGCTGTGCGGCGAGTTCATCGAAGCCAAAGAGCAGGCGGAAATCCTCGCCCTCGTCACCAAGGTCACCGACGGGGCGACGATCACCGAACTCTACGAGGAGTACGGCATCGTCAAGCGCGCGCCCGGCACCGCCGCCACGGGCGGCTACAAGGTGGACGAGGCGCGCGTGCAGGTGTTCCTGCGCGGCTACCACCCGGAGTTGGAAGGCACGCGCTACGCCGACCTGCCCGAGGACATCCAGGCGGAGTTCCGCACGTGGTTCGCCAACGGCGATTCGCAGGAGGAGCAACTCGCGCTCGACTTCTGGCAACCGCTTTTCTCGCGTTACGTGGGCAAGGACGCCCGCGAGACCTTCCTCAAACTACCCAAGTCGGAGCGCACCCGGACCGTCGAGTGGGCGCGGATGCTCATCCGTTGGGACGAGTCTGCCAAATAGCGCGTCATGGTCTGTTTCTCCTACACCATCCCTTCCGGCGACTTGGGTGAGTTTGCCGCGTGCAAGGACGAAGTCCGCGCCGACGTGCGCCGATGGCTGGGCGTCCTCTCCCGTGTCGCCGCCGCCCCCAAGGGCCAGGGCAAGCGCGTGATGGAGGCCGAAGCCCGGCTTACCGGCACGAGCTACGGCAGCGTGCGCGCCAAGTGGTACGACTACCAGGAGAGCGGCGACTGGCGGCGACTCGTCAACCGCGCCAAGCAGGGCGCGACCAACGGCGACCGTGGTAACCTCTCCGCTACGCTCATCGCCCACTTCGCGGACCTCTGCCTGCTCAACCAGCGCGTTGCCTCAGCCGCGTACGAGAAGCTGATCGAGGATTACCGCGCCGGCGTCGTCATCCCCGGTCACGGCTCGTGGCGCGACCATTATCCGCACCGCCGCGTCTGCCCGCCGGAACTGCCCGCCGGCTGGAGCAAACGCACGTTCTACCGCCACGCGCCCGAGCGCGAGTCGTTCCTCTCGCTGGCCGCCCGGCAGGGCCGTTCGGCGGCGAGCGTCATGCGCCTGAAGGTGCACACGACCCGCGTCGGTCTGGCCATTGGCCAGGAATACCAGATCGATGACCAGGAGTACGACGTGCCGGTCAATTTCCTCGCGCCCGCCGCCCGCCAGGGCCGCGCGATGCGCCCGCTCGGGTTGGACGGCCTGGAACTGCTCTCGGCCGTGCAGCTCCTCAACGGCTACCTGCCCACGCTCTGGAACGCCAAAGCCGAGAAGAAGGAAAAGCCGCTCGAACGCTACGTCCCGTGGTTCCTGCTGGGCATGCTGAGCATCGGTGGCATCAACGAGGAAACCGGCACGCGCGTCACGTGCGAGCACGGCACGGCGGCGGTGCGCGAGACGCTGGAGAAAGCCCTCTTCGATCACACCGGGGGAAAGGTCAGGATTCTGCGCGGCGGCATCGACCGCAAACCTGCCTACGCCGGTCTGTTCGATTCGCGCGGACGCGGCAACTTCCGTGTCAAGGCCACGCTCGAAGGCTCGCGCAACCTCCTGCGCAACAAGATGGCCGACGCGCTGCTCTTCCCCGGCGCGACCGGGTTGAGCCGCGACCGCGCGCCCGAGGAACTCCAGGGCCGCGAGCGCCACAACGAGCGGCTGCTGGCGGCGGCCGTCGGGGCCGGCATGCGCGACGACGTGGCGGAGCTGCTCGTCCTGCCCTTCCTCGAATGGAGCCAGTTCGTCGCGCTGACGACCGAACTCTACCGCGTCATCAACACCCGCACCGACCACGCGATGGAGGGCTGGGCGGAATGCAAGTTCATGGTCAACGAGTGGCGGCCCGCGCGCGAGTTCCCGTGGCAGCCGATGGACACGCTGCTGAAGATGCCCGACGACGCGCAGGCCGCCTGCCGCGCGCTGATCGCCACCGACGAGGCCCTGCGCAACTCCCGCCGCATGAACCCCCAGGAAGTCTGGGAACGCGGCCGGGGCATCCTCCGCCCGCTGCCCGACGCGATGGTGCCGCTCCTGCTGCCGCCCGACGGGACGTTCGGGGTCGAGCGCGAACTCGATGACGAGGATTGCTTCACGTGGACGGACTCGGCGATGTCCACGCGGCCCTACCGCTACCTCGCCCGCATCGGCGGCCGGCTGCTGCCGCGCGACAAGTACCTGACCTATTGCAATCCGTTCGCGCCCGGCAAGCTGATCGTGTGCGACGCCAAGGGCCGGTTCGTCGGCGCGTGCCCGGCCTACGACGTGGCCAGCCGCGCCGACGCCGAGGCCGTGCAGCGGCAGATGGGTCTGGAGCGCAAGATCGAGCGCGAGAAACTCGCCCCGCTGGCCCGGATCGGCGCGCGGATGGCCCGCGAGTTTGCCCTGGCTGGCCTTCATCTTGCGCCCGTATTCCAGCAGCCAGAGGATGCTGTCGATGTGCGCGGACGGCCAGCCGGCCGGGCCGCCGGCGCACCTCGGGCTCAACGACCTGCTGGCACTGCAACGCCTGGGGGTGACGCTCAACGAGGCGCGGAAGGCCAACGGCGGCGGCGGACCGGGGCAGCAGAGTTACGGCACCCGCAACAATGGGAACGACGATGACTCCGGGGGCGGTGGAGGCAGTAGTGCCGGGGACTGCGCGACCAATCACCACGCGGATACGAGCTACGTGAACAACCTCATCAGCCCGTGTGAGTCCACGGCCTCACAGGTGTTCAATCTCAGCTACGCCGACGTGACGGCCGCCGGCGTGCCGGCGAGCGCCCTGCCGATCAAGTTCCAACTCGTGGACATGATCGTCAACGGCCAAGCTGCCAAGGCGGTCGTTCTCATGAGCGGCACGTTTACCCTGCCATCGTCATGAGCCGTGTTCGCCTAGACGACGCTTTCCCGCTGCCGTTTGCGTGCCCGCTGGCCACCCGCTCCGCTGTCCGCTCCAACACGCTCTACCCGGTCGGCCTGACGCGCGATCAGGTCGTCGAAGCCTACTGGCGCGTGCGCCGCTGGAAGATCACGGTCAACGTCGTCGCCAGTGATCCCGATCTTCGCTCGAAAGGACTGCTCATCACCGGCCTGCGAGGCACCGGCTACGCCGATGTCGGCTATACCTTGCCCTACGGCTCCAACTTTTATCCGCCCGCGCCCACCAGCGAGCGGGGGCTCATCGCGCCCCCGTGCAGCACCATCGCGAACGTGTCGCTGGAGGGAGGAGACAACGGCAGCAACACGTTCAACCTGTTCATCCGCCAGCCGCGGCGAGGTTGGATCGCGCCCGCCGTCCGCTGCCACGGCCTGTGGTATCCGGCCTTGTCATTCGGTTCCACCATATACGGCAGCATCTATGCCCCGGACCCGGACGCCGTCAACGGCGGCGTCAACGCCACGATCCTGGGCGTGAGCATCGCGTCTGGCTATACCCCGCAGCAGGTCAACAATGGCGATGGCAGCATGGAAACAGTCACCTTCGCCGGCACGCTCGTCATCGAGCCGGACAAATATTGGGAGTACCGGGGCGCGGACGGCGCGGCGCTCTACGACCGGGACACCGGCGCGCAGCTGCTCGATCCACTTTCGGCTGCCTACCCTTGATGCTCATTCAAGTCGCGTTTTTCCAAAACCTCTGGCACTTTTTCCGAGAACGAGCTGCTGGCTGCAACCGTGCGCCTCGCCGGAAAATCCACGGACGGCTCGGAGAGCCATCCCTACCTTGTGGACGACGCCGCTGGCGCGGCGGACACCGTCTGCTTTGAAGAGGCTTGTTGATTGCTGGGGGCGTCGTTATCCTTGTTGCCGGTGCATAAACGACCCTTCCCGCTGCTGGCCGCCTTCGTCCTCATCGCGTTCCTACCCGCCCGCGCCGAAGATCCGGCCGTCGTCGAAAAGCCGCTCAACCAACTCTCCGACCAGCGCGTCAGCCCCATCGGCGAAAAAGCCCTCGCCATCCGCCCGGCGGCGTGGCTCAGCGCGGAAACCCCGCACTTCATCATCCATTACCGGCGCATCACCGAGGCCAAGCGCGTCACTATCGAGATCGAGTTCCATCTCAACTACGTCGCCAAGGTTCTCGGCGCGGGGCCGGAACGCTACGCGCGCAAATCGCACGTGTTCATCTTCGAGGATGAAAGGGACTGGAAAGGTTTCCTGCCCGAGGCGCAGGCTCCCGCGTGGTCGTCGAGTTTCGCGCGCGGCGACGAGTTGTTTCTCAACATCCGCGACAGCAAAACTGGCCTGTTCGATTCGCAGACGCTCGCGCACGAGACCACCCACGCCATCGTCGCCCGGCTCTACCCCGGCAAGCACTGGCCGCGCTGGCTCGGCGAGGGGTTTGCCGAACAGATGAGCGCCCAGAGCACCGCCGCGCGCATGGGCCAGTACAACCAGCGCCTGCTCCAGCGTTTCCAGATGGCGACCCTGCCGCTCGATAAACTGATTGCCACCACCGACTATCCCGACGACCCGATGGCGGTCGCGCAGTTTTACCAGAGTTCGGAGAAACTCGTGCGCTTCCTGATGGTCAAGAATCCACCGGAGCGTTTCCCGAAGTTCGTGGACCTGCTGCTCGACGAAACGCCCTTCCCCGACGCGGTCACGAAAATCTACGGCGACAAGTACAAGGATTACCCCACCTTCTCCAAGGAATACGTCCGTCTGGCGCAGTGATTTATGCCGAAAACCGCCGAGCCCAAGTCCAGGAATCTCTTCGCCATCGTGGGCAGCGATGAAGGCGCGGTCAAGACCGCCGCGCGCGAACTCGCTGAACGCCTCACGCCGCCGGACGCGGGTGAGTTCGGCGTCGAGACCATCGACGGCGCGGCCGATAATGCCGCCGGCGGCGCGGCGCGCGTCCACGACACGATTGCGGCGTTGCGCACGCTGCCGTTTTTCGGCGGCAAACTCGTGTGGCTCAAGAACGCGAACATGCTCGCCGACAGCCCCATCGGACGTTCCAACGGCGTGCTCGATGCCCTGCAAGAACTCCAGGATTTGCTCAAGGAGGGCCTTCCGCCGGAAATCCGTTTCCTGCTCAGCGCGACGGAGACCGACAAGCGGCGGACCTTCTACAAAACGCTCGTCAAGCTCGCCGACACGCAGGTCTTCGACCGTCTCGACGCCACCCGCAGCGGTTGGGAGGAAGAGGCGGCCGTGCTGGTCGAGGATCGCGCCCGCGCCCGGGGCCTCGACCTGACCGGCGCGGCGAGCGAACTCTTCACGTTGCTGACCGGCGGCGACACGCGTCAGATCGAGAACGAACTCGAAAAAATCGACCTCTACCTCGGCGGTGGGTCGGATCGCCGGGTGGATGCCGACGTGGTGCGCCAGTTGGTGCCGATGTCGCGCGCGGGAGTCATCTTCGAGTTGGGCAACGCCATCTCCCGGCGCGACCTCGATGGGGCGCTGGGGCTGATCGACCAGTTATTTTATCAGGGGGAAAGCGCCATCGGCCTGTTGCTGGTGGCGGTCGCGCCGACCGTGCGCAATCTGCTGCTCGTCAAAGACCTCCAGGTACGTCACCGGCTGGGGCGGCCGGGCTCGCCGTTCGAGTTCGGCAAGGTCATCGGCCGGCTGCCGGAGGACGCCACCGCCCACCTGCCGCGCAAGAAGGACGGCACGGTCAACACGTTCGGGCTGGGCTTCGCGGCGGCGGAGGCGCACCGCTACGAATTGGACGAACTCCGCGACGGCATGGCGACCTGCCTCCAAGCGAACGTCCAGCTTGTGACGGGGCAGTTCGAGCCGCGTCTCGTGCTGGAACGCGCCGTGATCAGCCTGTTGAAAAAATGAGGGAGGTGGGTTGTGATGTTCTCCGCCGGCCGGTGAATCGTCACGGGATTGTCACCGAGCGTGGCCTTGCGCGCTCCGGAGGTGAAGCATACTCTGCACGCAACCCGCTGAGCTTTATTGTGGCTTGTGAATAAGTTGTGATTAAAAAAACTTATGATTGTGCTTGCGACCACGAAAGTTGGCCGTTATAAGTTGCTCAGATTTTAGAAGATTGTTCTGGGGGGAACAGGCGCCCCTCGTATCCATCGGATGCGGGGGGCGCTACTTTTTTTGGGACGTTGCTCGCGGCGGACGGTGGGTTATGTTCTGGTCCGTGCCGACGCCGCCATCATCCGGGCCGGATTCCGACGCCTGGGAAACGGGTTCGCAACTCGCCGCCGCGAGGGAACCGTCATCGGCGCGGCCGGAGCGGCGGCGTTTCGGGTGCGCGGGAGTTTTCCTGATTTCGCTCTTGATCCTCTGCGCGCTGGCGGGATTCCTCCTTTACCGGATGGAGCGGGTGGCCGAAAACAGCGCGGCCGGCATGCTCGATTGGGGTGGCCGGGTGCGCGACGCGCTCGTCGCCGTGACTGGGATGCAGCCGCGCGTGATCGTCAACGAACAAGTCGTGTTCGAACAGGCCCGGCCCGTGCTCGAACTCGCCGTCCTGGAACGCGACGCGACGGTGGAACGCAAAACCGAAAGCCACTGGATGGGCAGCACTCGGCGTTTACGCATCCGGGGCCTCTACCACGTGAAGGTCGGCTATAATCTAGCCGACAATTTCACCGTGAACGTCGTCGGAAACAACGCGGAGGTCATCCGGCTGCAACTACCCCCTCCGAAGGTGCTGAGCGTCGAGCAAAAGAATCTCGAAGTGCTCACGATGGACAACGGTCTCTGGAACCACCTTTCCAGCGACGAGTTGGCGAACGAGGTCAATACCCTCCGGCTCGAAGCGCACCTCAAGGCCAATCAAAATGGCACGCCCGCCGAGGCGCAACGCATGTTCATCGAGCGGCTGTTGGAGAAGCTCGGCCCCGGCCACCGGGTGGAGATCGTTGCCCCCGCGAAGGGTTCCAGACCACCGGCGACGCCCGACGCGCCGAAATAACGGCGGCGGGGCCAAATTCGGGGTGAATGGTTCCGGGGCCCGCCGCGTCAGTAAAACAGCCCGCCGAATGGAGGCGGTCGTCCATGTCGTCAAGCATCTCCAGCATCGCCACGCTTCCGCGCAGTCCGGAAGTCCCGACGATCCGTCCCGCTTCCGCGCGCGTTCCCCGTCGGTGGAAATGGCTGCTGGCCTTTTTGGTCGTTGTGCTGGTGGCTCCGGGTGTGCTCGTATTACCGCCGGTATGGCACGGGGTGTTGCGCGGTTTGCTCGTCTGGCAGGCGTCCCGGGGCGGCTACGAACTGAAGATTCACCGGCTGAGCGGCGGGCTGTTTCAGACGGTCCGGCTCGACGGCGTGCGGTTGTCGCGGCGCGGTGTCTCGCCCGAAGGGGAAGGCACAGCGCTGCGGATCGACCGGGCGGATTTCGTGGTGGCCTGGCGGTTGCCTTGGGTTCATCGCTCGGCGTCCTGGCTGAAGGAAGTTCGCCTGGAGGGGGTGCGCGGCTCGGTGGACCTCGAATCGGCTTTGTCCGCCGACAAACAGGAATCCCGTCGTGGCAACGAGGCCGCGACACGCTGGCTACCGGCGAGCTTTCTCATTGAGGGGGATGATCTCCGGCTGCGTCAGAGCGGCTATATTGTGCGTTTATCGGGCTGGCGGCTGACGGGCACGCGGGACGGCACGGGCGAGATCGGCGCGCGGGAAATCCGGGTGGACGGCCCCGGTGTCGGCAGCCGGTTCGCGGGTTGGCACGGGCGAACGATCTGGAAAGACCAACGGCTGACGATCAGCGGATCGGACTCCGACGGTGGAACGTCTCTCACCCGCGCCACGCTCGACGCGTCGAATCTCGGCCGCCGCTGGCTGGATTGGGATTGCAGCCTGCTTGCGCTCGGCGGCGAGGTACGCGGGCAGGGATCGATCAATTTTTCCGGTCCTCGCCTCGCGGTGGAAGTCGCGGCCACGCTGCGGCGCACGGCCCTGGCCCCCATTGCGCGTTTGCTCGGCGTGCGCGGTCCGGTGGATGGTCAGGTCGAAGAGGCGAGTTTCACGTTTCGCGGCGAACCGGACAACCTTGCCGCCGCGCAAATGTGGCTGTCGGCCCGTTCGACCGGCTTTCAGTGGGGCAACCGCCGCTGGCAGAGCTTGGAAACACAGGCGGTCGTCGTTAACCGCCGCGTGCAACTGAACCGCTTCGACCTGCGGCAGGACGGCAACCAGCTCTCGCTCTCGGGCGAATATCCGCTACCGCCCGACGACGTTGCGGGCCTTCCCTGGACTGGCGAGGGCGGTTGGTGGCAATCCGCCGGGTTTTCCTGCAACGTCGACGCGCGCCTGGAAGACCTGCACGCGCTGGCGGGCTTGCTCGGACCTGTCACCCCCGAGTTGGCGGGGCGGATGTCGATCAACGGACGCTTGAACGCCGCGCCCGGCCACGCGGATGTAGAAGGCTACCTCAACGTGGAGGGCACCCGGCTCAACGTGTGCGGCGCGCCGCTCGATTACCTGCGCTCGACGCTCCTGTTCCGGCATGGCGTGTTGGAAGTGGCCGACGTGCAGGCGACGCATGACGCCGATTATTTTACGGCGCACGGCGTCGTCGGCCTGAGCGGCGACCCGACCGACCGCCGGGGGGAACTGCGGGCCGAGATCAAGGACATGAGCGTCTATGCGCCGGCGTTGACCCGACTGCCTGCCGTCAGCGAAAAAGCGGCGGACATCCGCCATCTCAACGCGGTTCTGCGCGTGGACGGCGGCCGGTTGTTCTTCGACCAGTGGGAAGGCGAGCGGGCGGACGATTTCCTAGCTCGCTGACGGGTCGTCGGCGAACTCCACCGCACCAAAGCGTTCGTGGCGGTGGAAATTCGCCATTCCGGTGGGGGACCACGCGCTGAGTTCGCGCCGTTCGCTGCCCGGGCCGTCCGGGCGGTCGATGCGCAGGAAATTCACCCGCCAGCGCGCGCCGGGCGGGGGCACGTCCTCCGGTCCCAACGCGTTGAAAGGGATCGACAACTCCGCCACCCAGCCTTCGGGAGTGCGCCGGGCGTGGCTGGCGAGGCCGGCGACGTTCCAGGCAAAATCCTTTCGCCAGCCGCTCGCGGTCCGACGCAGCACAAGATCGACCACGGCCCCCAATGGGTTGATCTCGACCTCGAAATATCCCATCCCGTCGCCGACGGGATCGATGAACACCTCGACGACCTCCTCGGTCCAGAGTTGGGCGTCGCGCGCAGTCAGCGTGGCCCAAGGCGCATGGGCATCGGCCTCGAAAAGAATCCGCCACCTCCCCGCGTCCTGCAGGGTGCGGACACGCGTGGCTTGTGCCGGAACGACTCCGGCCAGATTTTCGAGCAACGCAACCGGCTCGACCGCCCGCCAGGCGGGATGTTGCGCATTGGCCTCCACCGGCCCGGGCGCACCGTGACGGCACGCCAGGGACGGCAACCCGGGCAGGCTCACGGCGCGGGCGGCAGCGTCGGCGGGTGCAGGCTGAAAACCATCACAATCGCGGCCACGAACGCCAGGAACGCCACGGCGGCGAAGATCATGATGTACAACCCTATCGGGTCTTTCTGCCGGCTTTTCTTCTGGAACGGCGAAGCGTTGGTGAAATTGGAAGGCCGATGGGTTTCGGCCGCCGGCTGCGCGACGGGTTCGGCGGCGGCGGGCAACGGCTCGGCCGCCGCGGTGGGGGCGGCGTCGGAGTAGTATGCCGCCTCGATCTGGCCGAAACGCACGCGGTCACCATGTCGCAACGCGACCTCGGTCACAGGCGCGCCGTTGACGCGGGTGCCGTTGGTCGATCCGAGGTCCTGGAGCTGGTAATTGCCGTTGCCCCCGAGCGCGAGTTGAGCGTGACGGCTGCTGACGCTGCCGTCCTCGACCTGGATCATGTTGTCGGAAACACGCCCGAGCGTGATGACCTCATCGACCAACTCGTGGGTGACCTCGCCCGTCTCGGGCATCATGATTTTCAACTTCGGCATAAGCGGGGGACGCGGCGGAGAGTTAGAAGTAAGAAGGCGGAAGGCAGATGTCCAGAGGAAATGCAGAAGTCAGAATGCAGAATGCAGAAGTTCAGAAATCGGAAGAGATTTTGCTCGCCTTCGGCTTTTCACGCTCCGCCTTCCGGATTTCTGCATTATTTGCCGTCGTCGATCATGCGCGCGAACTGCTGGAAGAAATGCAGCGCGTCGTGCGGACCCGGCGCGGCTTCCGGGTGGTATTGCACGCTGAAGACCGGCAGCGAGCGGTGCCGCAACCCCTCGACGGTGCCGTCGTATAGGTTGATGTGCGTGACTTCCAACTCCGACGGCAGCGAATCCGCCTCAACCGCGAAACCGTGGTTTTGCGCGGTGATGTCCACGCGGCCCGTCTTCACGTCCTGCACGGGCTGGTTGCCGCCGTGGTGGCCGAACTTGAGCTTGGTCGTCCGTCCGCCGAACGCGTGCGCGAGCATCTGGTGGCCCAGGCAAATGCCGAAGATCGGCTTCTTGCCGACCAGGTCCCGCACACTGCGGTGCACGTAATCCAGCGCCGACGGATCGCCCGGCCCCGGAGACAGGAAAATGCCGTCCGGGTCGTGCGCCAGCACATCCGCCGCCGAAGTGGACGCCGGGACGACCCGCACCTTGAAACCGTGCTGCCGCAAACGGCGCAGGATATTACGCTTCAAGCCGTAATCGAAGGCGACGATGCGGTATTTCACCGGCGGCAACGCGACCGCCGCCTCGTCCACCTGGCCCGAGGTGCCGGCCACCGCCCAACGCCGGCTGTCGCGGTCCTCCGGGTCCCAATCGTAAGGGGCCTCGGCCGTCACCGTGCTGACGAAATCCATCCCGACGACCCCATCGCCCTCGTTCGCGCGGCGTCGCGCCTCGTCCACGGAGAGATCCTCGGTGGTCAGGCAAGCTTTCATCGCGCCGCGCTCGCGCAGGTGACGCGTCAGGGCGCGGGTGTCGATCCCCTGGAGACCGATGATGTTGTTTGCCGCGAGATAATCGGGCAACGACGCCTGCGCGCGCCAACTGCTCGGCAGCTCGCTCAGTTCCTCGATCACGAAGCCGCTGACCTGCGCGCGGGCGCTCTCGCCGTCCTCGTCGTTGACGCCGTAGTTGCCGATGAGCGGGTACGTCATCGCCACGATCTGCCCGTAGTACGATGGGTCGGTCAGCACCTCCTGATAACCCGTCATGGATGTATTGAAACAAACCTCCCCGACCCGCGTGCCCACCGCGCCGAAGGCCTCGCCCGTGAACACACGCCCGTCTTCGAGAACCAACATCGCTTTCATGTGCAAAAAGTTTTTACCCCACCTGTGCCGTTGAGCGTCATTCCCGTTCCCTTATGGAAACGGCGGTAGACCGTCGGCGTGCACGCTGACTTCCAATCAAGGCCTGTCATTACGCACGCGCGACCAGATCCCCTTGGTTGCTGCTTATCGGTCCGGGATGATACGCTGTGATCTCGAACACCGCAGGGTAAAGTGTATCCGCCCGACGGTTTGTGAAACCCGGTCGCGGCGGAAAAAATGGGCGGGCTGTTAAAGAACCTCCGGGCCGGTGCCGTGAGCACATTCATTCCCGGAATTGGAGGCTGCCGAAACCGGCTTGCAACGCACCTTTCAATCTCGCGTGCGCGGCGTTGACCTCCTCTGCCCGCAGTGTCCGATCTTCGGCCCGATATGTCAATGAATATGCCAGCGACTTTTTGTCGGCGGCGATCTTTTCACCCCGGTCGTCGGTGAACACGTCGAAGAGTTCGACGGACGCCAAAAGCGGTTCCTTCGCCCCGCGCAGGACGGCATCGATCCGGCCGTGTTCGAGCGCGCGGTCCACGACCACGGCGAGGTCGCGCGTGACGCTCGGGAAACGCGCGAGCGGCTTGAAGACGCCCGTTCCCGCGCCGACGGTGGCCAGCGTGCGCAGCTTCAGGTCGGCCACAAACACCTCGCCACGCAGTTCGAGGTCCTTCGTCCACGCCGGCGACATCTGTCCGAGGCCGCCGATCTCGACGCCGTCCAGCAAGATGTTCGCCGCCAGCACCACCGGACTGCCGGGCGGCGGCTCCATGTGGGCGAATTCCACCACGCCCGGCGCGAGGAGGCCTTCGAGCACGCCACGCAGGTCGTGCAGATCCGCCCCTCGCGCGCCGTCACCGTGACGCCACGAACGGGGCTGCGCCGGGCCGGTCATCAACAGCACGAGATTTGCCGGTTCGGGCACGCCGGGCTCGGTGTCCGGCGCGAACACGCGGCCGGTCTCGAACAAACGCAAATCGGTCACGCCTTGCCGGGCGTTACGGCCGGCGGCGGTCAACAGACCCGGCAACAGCGAGTTGCGCAGGAAAGTGTTTTCCTCGTTGAGCGGATTTTTCAACGGCGCGCCGCCCGCGCCCGCCTCGCGGCTGACGAGCGAGCCGTTGCGCGCCTCGGCGAAACCCATCCCGGCCAGCCGGCGCTTGAGCGTCAGTTGAAAATCGTACTCCCAGTCGGTCGGCGACGACGGCGACACCCATCCCCCCACCCGGCCCGTCACGCGGTCGAGACCGTGGACGCGGACGATCTCTTCGATCAGGTCGATCTCCCGCCGCAGGTCGAGTCGGTACGACGGAACGGCCCAGGTCGATTGGGGCTCGGTTTCCAGGTCGTCTTCATCGGTCCCGCCGACTTTTTCCAGCCCGAAACCGGTGAGGATGCCATCGATCCGTTCCTGGGTAATCTCCTCGCCGAGCATCTGTTCGACCTTCGACAGGCGCAACACCACCGGCCGGGTGCGTTCGGCGGTGTGGCCGTCGTAGTCGTCGAAATGGATCGTCTGCACGATGCCGCGTGACGTGCCGCCGCAGATTTGCAGCAACACATCCGCCGCGCGCCGCGAGGCGTTGAGAATGCCCTCCGGGTCCACGCCGCGCTCGAAACGGTAGCTCGCGTCGCTGCTCAGGCCGAGTTCGCGCGAGGTGCGGCGGACGCCCGCCGGGGCGAAGTACGCGCTTTCCAGGATGATCGTCTTGGTCGCGGCCGTCACCCCGCTGTCCTCGCCGCCCATGATCCCCGCCAGTCCCTCGGGGGATTGGCCGACTCCCTTTTCGTCGCTGACCTGCGCGATGACGAGGTGGTGCGGCGTGAGTTTATACGTGCGGCCGTCGAGGGCCTTGAGCTGTTCGCCCGGGCTGGCGAACCGCACGCCGATGCCCGACAAGCCGACCTTCTTCGCGTCGAAGGCGTGGAGCGGCTGGCCGAGTTCGAGCATCACGAAATTGGTCACGTCGACGACGTTGTTGATCGAGCGCAGGCCGACCGATTCCAGTCGAGCGCGCAACCATTCGGGGCTCGGGCCGACCTGGATCTCGTCGAGAACCTGCGCCGTGTAGAACGGGCAGGCTCCCCGCGCGTTGGCCGCGACGAACACCGGCAGGCCCGCGGCCGGCTGGCTGTCGTGCGGGGTTTCCATTGCATCGACGGGATTTTTCAAAGTCCCCCCGCTCAGCGCGGCGATCTCGCGCGCCAGGCCCACGTGGCTGAGCAGGTCGCTGCGGTTGGGGGTGATTTCCACGTCGAGGATCGTGTCGGCGGGAAATAACTCGCCGACCGCCATGCCAACCGGCGCTTCCGGGGAAAGGATGAGCAGGCCCTCGGCGTCATCGGCGAGGCGGAGTTCCTTCGCGCTGCACAACATGCCCTCGCTCTCGACGCCGCGCAGCTTGCCGACCTTGATCTTCACGTCGCCGGGCAGTTCCGCGCCGGGCAGGGCGAGCGGCACCTTGTCGCCTTCCTTGAAATTCTTCGCGCCGCAGACGATCTGGCGCGGCCCCTGGCCGGAGCCGTCGTCCACGCGGCAGACGCTCAGGCGGTCGGCGTTGGGGTGTTGTTCGCGCGAGAGGATTTGCGCGACGACGACCTTATCGAAGTTCCCGCCGCGCGTCTCGACGCCCTCGACCTCGACGCCGGCCATCGTCAACAGTTCGGCCAGGGCATCGGGCGTGCCGTCGTAGTCCACGTATTCGCGCAGCCAGTTGAGGGAAATTTTCATGACTCGGGCCGCCAAGTTAAAAGGGGCGCGGCAGAAGTCCAGCGGCGGATTGCTGCCGCCGCCGGATCACTGCGGCGCGGGCTGACCCGGACGGCGGCGCCGCAACGTGCCGGCCTACACGAG
>CALMVM010000283.1:0-6336 GCA_937873255.1 uncultured Verrucomicrobiota bacterium
GAAACAGGTCCTGCTCATCGGTCTGGGCGAGGAAAAGAATCTGAGCTTGGATACCCTGCGGGTCGTGGGGCGGGTGGCTTTGCGAGAGGCGGTGCGACTCAAGGCCGTGCACGTTTCGTTCGCACCGACCATCCGCGACCAAGGAAACAAAGTGATCGAAGTTGGCGAAGGAGATCAGGTCGTGATCGAGAACGTCGTGAGTGCCTACGACACGGAGAAGCGGCTCCAAGCACAAGGGTTGGCTGCGCCGTTCAGCATCACCAGCTGGACCATCGAGGCCGGCCCGACGTTCTTCGCCAGCGCGGCGGAGAAGGTCAGCCGGGGAATCGACGCGGCGGCGTCCGACCTCGGGAGCCGTTCGACCCAGCCCTACGCTCTGCCCGCGAAATGAGCTTCCTCGGCCATACCCGCGTGGTGGCTGTATTTGTTCTGACGGTCATCGCCGTCGTTTTTGGGACCACTAGCAGCCCGGGCCAGGAACTCACACGCGGCGATCTGCGCGAGGTGCCCGACGAGGTAGGCTTCCCACGGCAGGAGGTTCCGCCACCCGCGTCAGCCGCCGCGCCGGCGTTCGTGCCGCCCGCCTACCGCGTGCTGCGCTTCCAGGAGGATTACTCTTACCTGGCCGATTCCGCCAAGCGCACAGATTTCTTCGATCCGATCAAGTACATCCCACTCGGTTTCGGCGGACCGCTCTACTACCTGAGCTTCGGCGGCGAGTGGCGCGAGCGTTACGAATACAATGACAATCCCGGCTTCGGCACGCGGGGCGTGCACGAGAACGACTATCTGTTGCAACGTCTCGCGCTCAACGCCGACCTGCACCTCGGCCCGTACCTGCGCTTCTATGTGCAGGGCATCTCCGGTCAGCAGTTTTTCGCGGACGCACCTTCGCCACCGGTGCAGGACGACCGGCTCGACTTGCAGATGGCATTCATGGACCTGCGCTCCAGCGCGAACCCGGAAGAGTACCTGCTCCTGCGCGTCGGTCGGCAGGAGATGAGCTACGGTGCTGGCCGGTTGATCGCCACGCGGGCGGCCCCGAACATCCCCTTCAAGTTCGATGGCGTGACGGTGCGCGCCCGCGAGGGCGACTCGACGCTCAGCGCCTTCTTCGTTCGTCCCGGCTTGGAGGACGCCGCCAAATTCGACGGCGAGGACGACACGACGACCTTTTGGGGTGTGTACGGCGAGTCGGTGTTGCCGCGCTTGCCTGCGATCAAGGTCAACGCCTACTATCTCGGCATCCGTCGTGAAGAAAGTCGCTTCGCCAGCGGCACGGCCACGGAGCACGCACACACGTTCGGCCTGCGTGTGTTCGGCGCAGCGGCGGGCTGGGACTACGACGCCGAGGGCATCGGGCAGGCGGGCACCTTTGGCTCCAAGGATCTGCTCGCCTGGACAGTCAGCCAGGACAGCGGCTACACCTTTTCAGGGCTGCCGTGGACGCCGCGCATCGGACTGAAGGCCGACATCGCCAGCGGCGACCGTCACCCGCGCGACGGTAGACTGGAAACTTTCGATCCGCTCTACTTCAAGAGCGGCTACTTTAACGATGCAAGCCTCTACCGGCCATCTAACCTGGTGGACGTGCATCCCACCCTGCAACTGACTCCGCGCGAGACGGTCGTGCTCGGCTTCGGCTCGGATGTGCTCTGGCGCTACACGGTCAACGACGGCATCTACAGCCCAGGGGGCAATCTCGTGCTTCCGCCAAACGGCCGCGGCTCACATTACCTGGGCACCACCGTCGAGGCGACGGCGGAGTGGCGCGTCAACCGTCACCTGACGATCAGCCTGGCCTACGTGCACTTCTTCGGCGGCGACTACGTGCGCGCGGTCCGGGGAGGGGACGTGAGTTTCTTCAGCAGCACAGCCTCTTTCCTGTTCTGACTTTATGCTTCCTCCGATCACCGGCCTCCACCACGTCACCGCCATGTGCGGCGACCCGCAGCGCAACGTCGATTTCTACGCGGGCGTCTTGGGCCTGCGCTTGGTCAAGCGCACGGTCAACTTCGACGACCCGAGCACTTACCACCTTTACTACGGCGATGCGCTCGGCGCGCCGGGCACGCTGCTGACGTTCTTCGCCTGGCCCGGGGCGCAGCGTGGCCGTCGCGGCACGGGGCAGGTGGCCGTCACGGCGCTGCGCATCCCCGCTTCCTCGGTGTCCTTCTGGCTGGATCGTCTGCACACACACCAGGTGGTCGGCGTGGACGTTGGCAAACGGGACGCTGCCACGGTGATCTCACTGGCCGATCCCGACGGGATGCGCCTGGAACTCGTGGGGACGCCGGAAGCGGATGACGCCAAAAAGGACGAAGCTGTTTGGCGAGGCGGCCCCGTGACTCTCGAACATGCCATCCGAGCCTTGCATGGCGTTACAGCGGAACTGGCGGCGACACCCAAAACCGTTGCCCTGTTGACGGAAGTGATGGGCTTGAAACCGGCGGATGCGGAAGTTGGCCGCAAGCAGCGTTTCCGAACCGTCAGCTCCGGCGGCGAAAAGCCGAATCAATTCATCGAATTGGTGGCTGCGCCCGACGACCGTCCGGGGCAGGTATCCGTGGGCTTCGTTCATCATATCGCTTGGCGGGCGCAGGACGCCGCGACGCAGGCAGCCTGGAGGGAAAAACTCCTGTCGCTGGGCCACGCGGTCAGTCCAGTCATCGACCGCACTTATTTCCACGCCATTTACTTCCGGGAGCCGGGCGGTGTGCTCTTTGAGATCGCCACGGACCCGCCCGGCTTTACCGCTGACGGCGAGACGCTCGAAACTCTCGGCAGCCACTTGCAACTGCCGCCGCAGTACGAGGGACGGCGCGCCGCCTTGGAAGCGGGGCTTCCACCCATCCACCTTCCTTCTGACCACACATCACCACAGGCCTCTCCAGCCGAATGACCACGCCTCCATCCACCGAGGAATTCATCCACCGCTTCGTCCCGGCAGAGACGGTGGATGCGGCGTCAGCCCCGACCCTGCTTCTGCTGCACGGCACAGGCGGCAACGAGAACCAGATGCTCGGGTTCGGCCGGGGGACGGCTGGCAGCAGCTGGAATCTGCTCAGCCCGCGCGGCAAGGTTCTCGAAGGCGGGCACTCGCCGCGCTTCTTTCGGCGTTTGGCGGAGGGTGTCTTCGACGAGGCTGATGTCATCCGCCGCGCGCACGAACTTGCTGATTTCGTTGCGGGCGCTGCTCCGCGCTACGGCTTTGATGGGCGCAGGGTCTTCGCGCTCGGCTACTCGAACGGCGCGAACATTGCCGCTGCCACGCTGCTCCTGCGGCCTACCGCCTTTGCAGGCGTGGCTCTGCTCCGCCCGATGGTGCCGTTGATCCCGCCGGTCCTCCCGGATTTGACGGCCGTTCCGCTTCTGGTGTGCGCCGGGCGACACGATCCCATCGTCCCAACGGAAAATGTCGCGCGGTTGGCGGGGCTGCTTCAACGCTGCGGCGCACAGGTCGAAGAATCCTGGTACTCCGGCGGCCATGAACTCGCCGGCGTGGACGCGCAGGCCGTCTCGCGTTGGCTCTCTGAACTTCGCTCTTGATGTCACCTTCCCCTCCATCTGAAGATCGGTCCAACGTCGAGGAGCAGGCACTCTTTACCCGCTATCGGTTGATCCGCGACGAGATCGTTCACGAGGACGGCCTGATCGGTCAAAGGCTGGGCTGGTTCTTGGCATCGCAGGCTTTTCTGCTCGCAGCCTTGGCGACAGCGAACGGCAGCGAACGCCGCATGCCAGCGTGGAGCACGAACTACTTCTTTCCGCTGGTTCCCATCGTGGCAATCGGCTCCTGCCTGCTCATCTTTGCGGGTTTGTTGGCAGGAGTGGCGACCCTGCAGCGTTGGCGGTTGCTGATGAAAACACCAGAGTACAGCGACATTCACCGCCTGCCACGCATCGCACTAGATGCGTGGATTATTCGAGTTGGTTTTGCTGCTCCCATCACGCTGCCGGTCATCTTTCTGTTCGCTGGGCTATATGTGCTCGTGCAGGGAATCGGTCGCTGAGTGCCGAGCAAGCATTGCGAGAAATTGAAGAGTTCAGCCTACGAAAGATGCTTCCCGTAGCAGAACCGCCTCGCTTGGGAGAAAGTTAAGCCGATCCCGGACCACGAGAGCGAATAGACTGTGCATGGCAGCCCCGAGCTGACCCATCAAGCATCCCCCGGCCCTGGCAAATCCCGTCCACGGCTTCTAACAAAGTTCTCATAAAACATTCGCTTCTTATGAAAGCAGTTTTTTGGCACGGCAAAGGCAGCGTCAGCGTCGACACGGTTCCCGATCCCACGATCCAGGAGCCCACCGATGCCATCATCAAGATCACCGCCACCGCGATTTGTGGCAGTGACCTCCATCTCCTCGACGGCTACCAGCCAACGATGGAGGACGGCGACATCATGGGCCACGAGCCCATGGGCATCGTCGAGGAAGTAGGCAGCGGCGTCACCCGGCTCAAAAAGGGCGACCGCGTCGTGGTGCCCTTCACGATCTCGTGCGGCAAGTGCTGGTTCTGCGAGCACACGCTCTTTTCCTGCTGCGACACGACCAACCCAAACCACAAACTCGCGGAGGAAGCGATGGGCCACTCGCCCGCCGGGTTGCTCGGGTTCTCCCACATGCTGGGCGGCTACGCGGGTGGGCAGGCCGAATACCTGCGGGTGCCACACGCTGACGTGGGGCCGGTGAAGATCGAATCCGGGTTGCCGGACGAAAAGGTGCTCTTTCTCTCGGACATCTTCCCTACAGGCTATATGGGGGCAGAGAACGCGCAGATCACGCCCGGCGACACGGTCGCCATCTGGGGCTGTGGGCCGGTGGCGCAGTTCGCCATCCGCAGCGCTTGGATGCTCGGCGCGGGCCGGGTGATCGCCATCGACTGCGTGCCCGAGCGGCTGGCGATGGCGCAGCGCGCCAAAGCGGAGACGATCAACTTTCTGGAAGAAGACGTGCACGAGAGCCTCCAAGGCATGACCAAGGGGCGTGGGCCGGACAGTTGCATCGACGCCGTGGGTGCTGAGGCGCACGGCACCGGCAGCCTGTCGGCGGTGTACGACAACGTGAAGGCCAAGATCGGCTTGGCGACGGATCGTCCGACGCCGCTGCGCCAAGCGATCATGGCGTGCCGCAAGGGCGGGACGGTGTCCATGCCGGGCGTATACGTAGGGATGCTCGACAAGGTGCCGATGGGTGCCTTCATGAACAAAGGGCTCACGCTCAAGAGTGGGCAAACCCATGTGCAGCGTTACTTGCAGCCGCTGCTGGAGAAGATCGAAGCGGGCGAGATCGACCCTTCGGAGATCATCACGCATAACCGACCGCTTGAAGAAGCACCGGAGCTTTACGCCAAGTTCCGCGACAAGGAAGACGGCTGCGTTAAAGTGGTGCTCAAACCCTAGGAGGGCACGGAAGCGCCTTCGGATGCCTCCAAAAGCTGCCGACAATAGGGGAGGGGCGGCCGGGAACGGTCACCCTTTTTGTTTTCAAGCGATGCCAGTCGAGCGGGAGACAAACCGACAGACGCTATATCTGGTGACCCCTTGATGATGCAGACAATCTCTTCAGCCATGTGTCTTTTTTGCTCTACGTCGGTTTGTTTTTGTCTTCGGGTTAGGAATTTTCGCTCAAACCGGACCATATTCGGGATAATTCGATCACGAGGGGACGCGCTCCAATAACTGTTACTCTGCAGTTGCACAGCACCGCTCGCCTATGCGCATCGCTTTTAATCAGGTGACAGCGAGTACGCTTTTTTTACGTCCGTCGCTGATAGTTCGAGCGGTTTCGATTATGTCCACGGCTCCAAGGGCCGGACTCCCCGTTCAACCGTTCCTATGGAACACCAGATCCCTCTCCGATCCACCGCCCGTGCCGACTCCGCCAGCGCTGGGGATGACGGCACCCACCAGATCGCGCACGACATTGCGTTTTTGACGCACATCTTCGTGAACACCGCCTTCGTCGGGACACCCCATGCGGGCGACCGCCAATGGCTGCTCATCGACGCCGGGATCATCGGCTACGCGGGCACCATTGAGAAAGCGGCGGCGGCCCGCTTCGGCCCGGACGCGCGGCCTGCGGCCATCGTCCTGACCCATGGTCACTTCGATCACGTCGGCGTGCTCAAGCACCTGGCGGAAAAGTGGGACGCGCCGATCTACGCGCACTCGCTCGAACTTCCCTATCTCGACGGGCGTGCCTCCTATCCCCCGGCTGACCCCACCGTCGGCGGTGGCTTGATGGCGCGGCTTTCGTCGCTTTATCCGACCGGCCCCATCGACGTGAGCCGCTGGCTCCAGCCGCTGCCCGCGGACGGCACGATCCCCGCACTGCC
>CALMVM010000283.1:6346-10809 GCA_937873255.1 uncultured Verrucomicrobiota bacterium
GCTGGACGTGGCTGCACACTCCCGGCCATTCGCCGGGCCACGTTTCGCTGTGGCGTGAAAGCGACCGCGCGCTGATCGTGGGCGATGCGTTCGTGACCACGAAGTCCGAATCGGCTTACGAAGCGAACATTGCGCGCGACCCGGAGATGCATGGTCCACCGCAGTATTTCACGCCAGATTGGGTCAGCGCGAAAGCCTCGGTGGAAACCTTGGCCGCTTTGGAACCCAATTTAGTATTGACCGGCCACGGCCACCCGTTGCAGGGCCAAGAAATGCGCGACGCGCTGCACCGTCTGGCGCGCGAGTTCGATCAGATCGCTGTACCCGCGCAAGGCCGCTACGTCGGTGATCCATCCCGGGCGGACGAGAGCGGACCGACATACGTGCCGCCCAATTAAGTAAATGCACAGAAAAACGGTAGGCCGCGCAACGCACGGCGATGCTCTAAAGCTCGCTGACAGAGAAACTCAGCAGTTGGCTTCGCCGTCCGGCGCAACGGGCTCCCTTCGCCTCCTCGTCAGCGGGTGGGAGACAATTCCCGAACGGCTTCTTCGAGCGCGGCGTCGAGTTCCTTGGGATTGATCGGCTTGAGCAGGTGGCAGCGGTAGCCAGCCTCCTGACTTTTGAGTTGATCCGCACCCATGCCGAAGCCGCTCATGGCGATGGCGTAAACGGGTCGGGACAGTTGCACGCGGTGCATGAGCATCCAGCCGTCGCCATCGGGCAGGCCAATGTCAGAAATCAGCACGTCGCAATCCGCCAGCGGCAGCGTCGCCAGCGCCTTGGTCATGGAGTCGGCGGTCAGGACGGTGTGGCCGAGCATCTCCAGGTAGATCTGCATGTACTCCAGTGTGTCACGATGGTTTTCGACCAGGAAAATCCGCAACGGCTTCGGAGAACCATCGGCAACAGGCAGCTCATTCATACAATGAGCACCTAATCGCCCGCTGCCACCGGTTCGTTTGTAACGGTCGCCAAACGAAGGCTGCCTCGACCTAGGCTACCGTGTTTCCCAAGCCCATTAAACGCTGGTTCCCGTGGCCGCAGTAGGGACAGCGGTGAGCGGCAGGTTCACGGTGAAAGTTGCTCCCTGGCCAGGACCGGGGCTGCTCGCGTGCAGGGTGCCGCCGTGCGCGTCCACGGTCGCCCTGGCAATCGCCAGCCCCAGGCCCAAGCCGCCGAACTCGCGTGTGATCGAGGCGCTGGCCTGCTCAAAGGCGTTGAAGATACGCTCGACGGCTTCCGCTTCCAGGCCGATGCCCGTGTCGATTACCTGCACCAGGTGATGATCGTCGTCGGGGCACCACGAGCGGATCTCGATAGCCCCGCCTTTCGGCGTGAACTTGCTGGCGTTTTTGAGCAGGTTCCAGAACCCCTGCTGGAGCCGGGCCATGTCGCCGTGGAGCCGGCACTCCCCCGCTTCCAGGGTGACGGTGAGCCGCTGACCTTTCGCCTCAATGTCGGGCGTGGCGACTTCCACGGCGCGGCGGACCGCCTCGTGCAGATCCATGTCCTTGCGCACGAGTTCCATCTTGCCGCGGGCGATGCGCGTGACATCGAGCATGTCGTCGATGAAGCGCGCTTCCAGGTCCACGTTGCGCCCGATCATCTCGTGCGCCTTGCGCACGGGTTCGGAAACATCCTGGCGGCGCTTCAGGCCAGCCAGTGCCATCGTGATGGGCATCAGCGGCGTGCGCAACTCGTGGCTGAGCACAGCCAGGAAATGGTCCTTGGCCTGGTTCGCCGCCACGGCTTCGCCGCGCGCCTGTTCCACCTCCAAGAACGCTGTCCGGATAGCCTCTTCGGCGCGCTTGCGCTCGGTCACGTCGCTGGCCGCGCCAATCCACTCGGTGATCTCCCCCCGCGCGTCGAGCAGCGGAATCGCGCGTGAGAAGGTCCAGCCCAGCGCGCCGTCCGAGCGGATGATCCGGTGCTCCAACTCGAAGGGGCGCTTGGCATGGATAGCTTCCTGGATGGCAGCTAGCACCGGAGGCTGGTCCTCGGGCGGGATGTATGCTTCCAGCCACGTGCAGCTCGGGTCCTGTGTATCGGCGAGGAACTGCTTGCCTTCGAGGTAGCGCATCTCGCTCCAATCCGGGCTCATCTTGTAAACGGCGTCCGAGGTGGCTTCCACGAACGAGCGGAACTGCTCTTCCGAGACGCGCAGGGCGTCTTCCGCGTACTTGGCTTCGGTCAGATCGCGCATGATCTTGACGAAGCCGATGAGCGTCCCGTCGTCCTCGCGCAGCGGCATCGACAGGCCGGAGCCGTAGAAGCGGGTGCCGTCCTGTCGCAGGTGGTAGCGTTCGTTCTCGGCGCGGCCCTCGCGCTTGGCTTTCTCGGTTTCCAGCACCGGGGCGTTCGCCGCCCGGTCCTCGGGGGTGAAAACGAGGTCGCCGGGCTGGCCCAGGATGTCCGCTTCCGCGTAGCCGAGCATGGCCTGCGCGCCGGGGCTCCAACTGGTGACCCGGCGTTCCAGGTCGAGGGCAAAGATGGCGTAGTCGCGCGCGCTGTTGACGATCAGGCGCAGCCGTTCCTCGGTGCGGCGGCGTTGGGCGTCGGCGGTCTTGCGATCGGTGATATCCACGAAGGTGACGACCACGCCGCCGATGCGGTCCTCCGTCGTGCGGTAGGGCTGGAGGCGCACGAGGAACCAGCGGCGGTCATCCGTGCCGTCCACCTCGCGCTCGATGGGCACGAGCGTACGCAGCACCTTTTGCGCGTCGGCGATGAGGTCGGGGTAGTCCAGGCGCAGCTTGACGTGCTCCAACGGGCGGCCCACGTCGGTAGGGATGAGAAAGAATAACTCCGCCGCGTTGGGCGTGAAACGGGTGACCTTCAACTCACGGTCCAGGAACACCGTGACGACGCTCGTGGCGTTCATCAGGTTTTGCAGGTCGCTGTTGGAGCGGCCCAACTCCTCTAGGTTGCTCTTGAGTTCCGAGTTCACCGTCGTCAACTCTTCGTTGATGCTCTGGAGTTCCTCGCGGCTGGTTTCCAGTTCCTCGGAGGCGCTGCGCAGCTCCTCGTTCATGCTCTGGAGTTCCTCGTGGCTGCTCTTGTATTCCTCCGCGCTCGCCTCGTAGCGTTCCACGGTGTCGCGCAACTGGTCGCGCACGTGCTCGACCTCCTGCTCCAGGTGGCGCACGACGGCTTCGGCATCCGGGCGCGGCGATGCGCTGCCGTTCGCCGCCGCCGGGTCCGGGTCGCGCGCCGTGAAGCTCACCAGCAGGTAGCCGGGAGCCAACTCGGCGGCGGGAGCCACACGCAGGTCCACCATCCGGGGCACTCCCTCCATCGCCATCGGGACGCCGAAAATCTCTACGGGCGCATGGGTCTCCACCGCCCGGAAAAGCGCGCCGCGCAGTTCCGCGCGCAAGGTCGGATGGATCGAGCGCAAAAGGTTGGTGGTCGGCTGGCCGCCGATGGCCTGCATGAAGCGGCTCGCGTTCTCGGAGAGATGGACGATGTCGTGGTGCTCGTTGACCACGACCGAAGGTGGGGCATGACGTTCGATGAGCTGGAAATGCAGGTCGGTCAACGCCGCACGCTCTTCCGATGGGGATAGGTCGGACGCCGGGGGGAGGGCCGCAGCCACCGGCCGGCCGAAGACCGGACCGGGCAGCACCGGCGTTTGCTTGGCGTGCAAAGCGCGTTGCAGCGTGCCTGTGCCAATGGGGACAGGCACGCCCACGCGTGGCACGGTGCGCCGCACGTAGAAGCGGTGCTTCTTGTCCAAGGTCTGGAAAAGCTCGCTGTCTTCCGGCACCGATTCGCTGCTGCCCAAGAAGAGTTTGCCCTGCGGCTTGAGTGCGAAGTGGAAGATTTCCAGCGCCCGGTTCTGCGCCTCGCGGTTCAGGTAGATGAGCAGGTTGCGGCAGGAGGCGAGGTCCAGCTAGGAGAAGGGCGCGTCCTGGCGCAGGTCTTGTTCGGCGAAGAGGACCATCTCGCGCAGTTCCCGGCGCACCCGGTAGCCGCGCGCGTCCTTGACGAAGAAACGGGCGAGCCGCTCCTCGCTCACGTCGGCGGCGATGGAGAGCGCGTACACGCCCGCGCGGGCTTGCACGATGGCCGCCTCGTCCAGGTCGCAGGCGAAGACCTGGATGGCGGGCGGGTGTGCAAGCGTACGCGCGTGCTCGACGAGGAGCATCGCCATGGAATACGGCTCCTCGCCCGTGGCACAGGCGGCGCACCAGACGCGCACGGTGTCCTCCGGCCCCTTGCCGACGAAAAGCGTCGGGATGATGTCGCGTTCCAGCGCCGCGAAGGTGTCGCGGTCGCGGAAGAAATTCGTCACCGAGATGAGCAGGTCTTGCAGGAGCGCGCCCGCCTCGCCCGGGTGCGTGCGCAGGAAGCTCACGTAGCCGGGCACGTTGGTGACGCCGTTGATCTGCATGCGGCGGCTGATGCGCCGGACGATGGTCGCGCGCTTGTAGTAGGTGAAGTCGTGCGCGGTGCGGGCG
>CALMVM010000284.1 GCA_937873255.1 uncultured Verrucomicrobiota bacterium
GGTCCTTCGGCTCGCAAAGCGCGCCTCAGGATGACAGACAATGAGGATGGCGCGCCGTGTTTTGGACTGCCACTGGCAGCACCACCCGCCACCCGCCAGCGCCACCCGCCATTCGCCACCCGCCGCTTCCGAACCGGACGTTACTTTCGACTCCGCCACATTTTTTCGGAAAGAAACGGGTTTACTGTAATCCCGGGCGGCGGTTGCTGATTCGTTTTCTTGATGGACGGTGAACCTTTCCTTTTATATCACTGGTCCGCCGCCGCCTTCCAGTTCCCGCACGATGCGCCGGGCGCGCCGGGCGGCCGTCAACGCCGAGCCGAGCACGATGACTCCCAGCGTCCATGCCATCGCGCGGGCGGGCCACGCCGCCACCGCCTCGACAGCGGAAAGCGCGCATGCCAGCGTCAACGCGAACATCCGCTGCTGCTTGGCCATCGGACCGCAGAACTGCGGCGCCGCGCCGACCTGCCCGCCGAGTGCGCGCACGTAGGCGACGATCAACGCCAGCGCCGCCGCCGCCCAGCCCAGGTCGGTTTCCACCCCGTACCAACGCGTCGCGTAACCCGCCGCCGCGAGCAGCAGCGAGTCCGATATCCGGTCGGGCAGTTCGTTGTAAATCTCGCCCGACTTCGTCCGCAGACCGCCCTCGATGGCGACCAGTCCGTCGAGCAAGTTGCACAACAGCCGCAACTGCACGCAGCCGCCCGCCACGACGAACCACGCCACCCGCGCCCACACCGCCGGCTGCCGTCCCGCCGCGACGAGCGCCATTGCTCCCAGCGCGGCGAAAACCACGCTCAACACAGAGATCTGGTTGGGGCTCATCCCGAGGCGCTGGAGAGCGCGCGCGGCGTCGTGAAACAGACGGTTCTCCCGCGCGCGGACCTGCCGTCGGCGCGGCTCATCCAAAATTGGGTCACTCATCGGTCGGATTTGGTTCGCCGCAAAGTTTTGTGGGAATCATTTACTGCTATTCTAATCTTCGTATCACCTCGGAAACCAAACACAACCCATCCATGCAATACCACGATCTGATCCAGCTCTATTTCGAACGCTCCAACTCGCTGCAATCCCTCTGGACGCTGTACGTCGTCATCATCGGCGGGGTCCTGGCGTTCGCGTCTTTGCGGTTGCGGCCGGACCTGCTCACGACCGGACTGATCACGGTGCTGTTCACCATCTTCGCCTACCGCAACCTCGGCGCGATCCACGACATCACGGTCCAGCGGTTCGCGGTGCTCGACGCGATCAATAAAATCCCCGCGTCCGCCGATGCCGCCTCCGCGACCCTCGGCCTGCTCAACCCGACGCTCCAGCCGCCCGCGTATCCCGTCGCGCTGAACTTCCATGTCGTGACCGACGTGCTGGTGGTCCTCGCGCTCTGGGCCATGGAACGCCGCCGCCGTTATGCCCTGACGGACGCCAGTCCGGTCAGAGGGCCCGGACTTCCGTGAGACGCGGGTATTCGTCCAACCCAGATAGGGATGGCTCTCCGAGCCGGTCCCTAATTTTTCGGTTAGGCGCCATCGTAGCGACACGTCGTCCAGAAATAATAGCGACCGGCTCGGAGAGCCATCCCTACCTTGGTTTGGAACGCCTGCGGCGGGGCTGTCTCGGACCACCGCGCGACAATCGACCCTCGGCGACTTTTTTGCACGCTCCGAGATATAATCGGTCGGCCTCCTGTAATCCCGCCGCAACTCCCCGGAATATCTTGGGGAGACGGGCTTCCGAACGACGATCATCGGTTTCTTCGATGCACGCGCCGGATTTATCGATTCGTGTCTGGACAATCTCCGCAAATATCATATCAAAATGCAAGTCTTGGAACGCACTGCTCCCGACCGTCACGTTGCCGGCTGCGCCGAGCGGTTTTTCCGCGCGCACGACGGCGCTCAATTATTTTACCGCGCGTGGATGCCCGCCGACGGGTCGGCCGTCACGCGCGTGGTCCTGCTCCTGCACCGGGGGCACGAACATTCCGGCCGCTGGGACGAACTCGTCGCCGCGCTCGCCGCTCCCGGGACGGCGGTTTTCGCCTGGGACGCGCGCGGTCACGGCAAATCGCCCGGTGAACGCGGCGACGCCGAGGATTTCCCGGTCTACGTGCGCGATCTCGACGACTTCGCGCGCCACGTCGGCACCGCGCACGGCGTCCCGTTGGAAAACACGGCGCTCGTGGCGCACAGCGTCGGCGCGGTGGTGGCGGCGGCGTGGGTGCACGATTACGCGCCTCGCCTGCGCGCGCTGGTGCTGGCGACGCCCGCCTTTCGCGTAAAACTCTACGTGCCCCTCGCCGTGCCCGGCCTGCGGCTGTTGCAAGCGGTCCGGCCGCGCGCGTTCATCCGCAGCTACGTCGGTGGCCGCTTGCTGACCCACGACCGGGCCGAAGCCCAACGGTATGACGCGGACCCGCTCGTCTCGAAACAAATTTCCGTGCGCGTGCTCCTCGGCTTGCAGGACACCGCCCGCCGGATCGTCGCCGACGCGGGCGCGATCCGCACGCCGACGCTGGTGCTCGCCGCCGGGTCGGATGTCGTCGTGCGCAAGGGGCCACAACGGCGTTTCTACGAGGGGCTTTCCTCGCCTCACAAGGCGATGGAGACGCTGCCCGGGTTCTCGCACGCTGTTTTTCACGAAACCGGCCGACAGCGGGTGTTCGCCCGTGTGCGCGGATTCATCGACGAGGCGTTCTCCCGGGAGCCGGAATCCGCCGACGCTCTGCTGAACGCCGACGAGCAGGGTTACACCCGGCGGGAGTATGATGCCCTGCGCCGACCCTTGTCGGTGTTATCGCCGCGCGGCGCGTCGTTCGCCGCGCAACGGATCAGCATGGGCACGCTCCTGCGTTTGTCCGAAGGCGTGCGGATCGGACGGCGGACGGGCTTCGATTCGGGCGAGTCGCTCGACCACGTTTACACGAACCGGCCGCAGGGTTACTCACTTTTGGGTCGGCTGATCGACCGGCAATACCTGAACGCCATCGGCTGGCGCGGCATCCGCCAACGCAAGCTCCACCTGCGCCGCACGCTCGACGCCGCTATCGAGAGCGTCCACGCCGCCGGCCAGCCGGTGCGCCTGCTCGACATCGCCGCCGGGCCGGGGCGGTACTTGCTCGAAACCGTCGAACGCTCCCGCAGCAACGGCATCGCCGCGACCGCCCGCCTGCGCGACCGCAGCGAGACCGGCCTCGCCGCCGGCCGTGCGCTCGCCCGCCGGATGGGCCTGGAAGAACACGTCGTCTACGAAGCCAGCGACGCGTTCGACGAAACGGCGCTTGGCGCGCTGACGCCCCGGCCGACCGTCGCCGTGGTGTCGGGGTTGTACGAATTATTTCCCGACAACGCGCCGTTACGCGCTTCCCTGCGTGGATTGCACGCGGCGCTGGAACCGGACGGCTGGCTGATCTACACGAACCAACCCTGGCATCCGCAGGTGGAGATGATCGCCCGTGTGCTCACCAACCGCGACGGCGCGCCGTGGATCATGCGGCGGCGCACGCAGGCCGAAATGGACGCGCTGGTGCGCGCGGCCGGGTTCGAGAAGGTGGGCATGGAGATCGACCGCTGGGGGATTTTCACGGTGTCGCTGGCGCGCAGGAAATGAGCGTTCCCGCCGCCCGTCGAGCCATGGCTTTTCGCCAGCAACCAAGCCGCTCCCCATGGCGCAATCTCCTGCCCGCGACGCTCTGGCTCGCCGTGCTCGGACCGTTGTTCTTCGTGGTGTACGGGTGGTGCAACGCGTTCACGGCGCAGCGCGCGGGAGTGGGGTCGTTTTACTTCGCGTGGGAACGCCGGATTCCGTTCGTGCCGGCGATGATCATGCCGTACATGTCCATCGACCTGTTCTTCGCGGGGTCGTTTTTCCTGTGCCGCGACCGGGGGCAGTTGCGCACCCACGCCGCGCGGATCGCGCTGGCGATTGCGTTGTCGGCCGCCGGGTTCCTGTTGTTCCCGTTGCGCTACGGCTGGCCGCGTCCGGCGGTGGAGGGATGGTTGGGCAATCTCTTCGCGCCGCTCAACGCGCTCGACCAGCCGTTCAACCTGTGCCCCTCGCTGCACATCAGCCTGCGCACGATCCTCTGGCGCGTGTACGGCCGCAGTCTGCGCGGGCAACCGTGGCTGCGGCTGGCCGCGCGGGGATGGTTTACCCTGATCGGGGTCTCCACGCTGCTCGTGTACCAGCATCACGTCATCGACCTGGTCGGCGGTTTCCTCGTCGCGGTCGTTTGCTGCCAGTTATTTCCCGAGAAATCGAACGAGATTTTTCCTGAACCTTCTTCAAGCCACCCTTTGCCGTGTCCTTCGACTTCCTCCACGCCACCGCTGCCGCCTGCCTGGCGGCCGTCGTAAAGATTCTTGCCCGCGCCAGCGTGCGTTGGTCGGGTTGCGGCCCCGGTGTCGGCCAGCGCATTTATTTCGCCAACCACACCAGCCATCTCGACGCACTCCTGCTCTGGTCCGCGCTGACGCCGGAGGCCCGCGCGTTGACCCGGCCCGTGGCCGCGCGCGATTATTGGACGGCCGGACCGGCGCGACGCTACCTGGCGGAGAAAGTCTTTCGAGCCGTGATGATCGACCGCCAGCACATCTCCGCCCACGCGCACAATCCCATCGAACCACTGCTCGACGCCCTCGAAGACGGTCGCAGTTCGCTGATCCTCTTTCCCGAAGGCACGCGCGGCAAGGGGCCTGAGATCGGTCCGTTCAAGGGCGGGCTTTTCCATCTGGCCAGACACCGGCCGGATATCGAAC
>CALMVM010000285.1:0-5595 GCA_937873255.1 uncultured Verrucomicrobiota bacterium
GACCTACCCTTCGCAGGGTCGCTCCTGGGGTGGAGCGGTCTGACGGCCGCCGTGTATTTCGCGTGCCGGTGGACGTTCCTGCGCACGCGTTTCCCGCTGATGCACCCGGGGTTCACCGGCATCCTGACGGTGACGGCGATCCTCGAACTGACCGGCCGCCGTTACGAACAATACCGGGCCGCGACCGAGTGGATCAACTGGCTGCTCGGACCCGCCGTGGTGGCGATGGCGGTGCCGATCTTCCAACTGCGCCGCACCGTGCGCGCGAGCTTCGGCACGCTGGCGGCGGTGTTGCCTTTCGGCCTCGGGGTGGCGGTCGGCAGCATGGCGCTGGCGGTGGCGGCCATCGGCCGCGCGTGGCCGGTCGTCGCGGGCGGAACGTTGAAATCCATCACCTCGCCCGTGGCCTATCGGCTGGCCGTCGATGCGGGCGTATCCGTCGATGCGGCGATGGCCGGCGTGCTCATCGCGGGGATGCTCGGCGCGACGGTCGGACCGACCGTGTTGCGTGCCCTGCGCGTGCGCGACGAACGCGCCCTCGGCCTCGCGCTGGGTTGCACGTCACACGGCATCGGCGTGGCGCGCGCGATGGAGATCGGCCCGGCCGCCGGGGCCTACGCGTCACTCGGCATGAGCGGCACGGCCATGCTCGGCGCACTGGTGATGCCGTTCGCCTTGCGCTGGCTGGCGGGTAGCTGAAGAAAATCAGGGTGTACCCGCCGGCGGGTCGGCTGGCGCGTACTGCCACACCCAATCGCCCTCCTTGTCGTCAGGCCGGGCGGGAAACCCGCCGGAGGAAGCGCGCTGCCAAGCGATTGTCCCACCGTCGTCGCGGCCGTTCCAACCCACGCCGTACAAAAGATAACGTCCGTCGCCAGTGCGCCGGTAACGCATCGGCTTGCCGTCGATCAGGTCGTGCGGCACGCGGTCGAGATAGACGGGCGTCAACGCATCCAACCCGTCGGGGTAGAGCCGATGGTCGAGAAAATATCGTTCCAACGCGCAGGAGACTTCTGCCTCCTCGCAGGCTGTCTGCGTGCGCGCGCACCGTTGCAGCGTCGGTGAAACCGTGATTAACGCAATCCGCGCGATGAACGTGTAGGGCGAGAATTTCGTCGCACGTTCCAACGCTTCGTCCTCCACCCGTGCCGTCTCCGGCGAGACCCGATGCGCGTGCAGGTCGATGCTGCGGATGATTCCCCGCTGGTAGGACCGGCAGGCGAACGCCTTGTTTTGATCGAGCCAACCTCGCGGCATGACGGAAAACAGCCAGAAGCCGACCCGCCCCCATGAGTGTGGCGGGTCGTTCTCCGCCACGAAAAGCGATTTCCACTGCGGCAATTCTGTCCCGACGTGATCCAGACGCGAGTTGAACACTTCTCGCTCACCGCGCATCGCTCGCAGGCAGCCCTCCAGCCGTTCGTCTTGCCGCAACGCCTCTTGAAAGCGCCTGAGTTCGTCCGCCGACCAGCGATGCGAGGCCAGCCCTTCCCACACCGGTTGGAGGGCAAAGAGGGTCGCCACGAGGTCTTGCACGCAACTGAGCATGACCGGCTCTCGCCCGAGCGCGCGGGCAAGTCGCAGAGCGGTCAGGATGTCACGCGCGGCCTGTTCGTGCCGGCCTTCGTCCAATTCCGCGCAGGCGCGCAGACGCAACGTTTCCGCCAGACGGGAAACCAGGAGGCCGTGCGGCACGCGGATGTCGCCGAGCGAATCCTTGTCCCATTCGACCGGGAAGCGCGTCGAGGGACGCTCCTCGGCGGCGCTTTCGAGTTCGTCGAGCAAACCGTCGTACCGCGTCAGCGCAAACAGCACGTCCACCGACGGCCGGCCGGGCTTGGGTGGATGCGGGTACTCCGCAGACTTGGCGTAGAACTTTTGCCAGTCGGCGAGAACGAGAAAGCGGCCTGCCAGCCAAGTCTCGGCGCTCGTCGCCGAATGACCATTCGCGGAACCGGCTGGCATGTCGCGCCAAGATTTTCCCGCGGTATCCAGCGAGCCGAATGTCTTTTTCCGCGTGGCAGGGTCTATCTGGTAATCCAACGCCTGCGCGAACAGCGGAGCTAGCGCCAGATTCTGATCATTTGGCACTAACGGCGGGACCAGCGAGGCAAAATCCGGCGGCTCGCCCTGCGCGGCCATTTCACGGCGCGTCGCCGTCCACTCCTGCGCGCCGCGCCAATCCTCTATCCCGTAAAACGCCGCCACGATGGCCGCCAGCGCCAGCGCGACGCCCACAAACGCGATCAGGACGCGGTACCGGCGCTTCATTCGCCCGCCAGTCTGCGCCCCGCCCTCGCGTGGGTCAACCTCACTTCGCCGCCGGCGGCGTCACGAGGTACTTGACGATGATCGCCACCAGGCACGCCGCCACGAGGAATTCCACCCAGAAAAACGAGATGAAGTCGCTGAATGTACCCACAATCGGCGGCACGCCGGGCATGTTGTTGCGCAGCGTCGGGAACACGAACAGCAGCGTGCCGAAATATCCGAGCAAGGCGAACTCGATCTTGCGCCGGCCGCTCAACACCTGGAACGCAATCAGGAGCACTCCCGCCGCCAGCGCCCATTGGAGCACCATCAAAAACACCGCGAACCCCAGCGCCGTGTTCGCGCGGCTGACGCGCATCTCGATGTCGGTGTAACCCGGCGAGTCGGCCTCCTTGTCCTTGTCCACCGCGATCTTGAACCCGCTGACCGAGCCGTAGACCGACACGTAAACCGGGATGTCGTCCGGGTCGAGCGGCTTGGGGGCGGGTTTCTTGTTCAGCGTCGCGGAATTCGACGTGCCGGGCGGCGTGGTCTCGGGCGCGGCGGTCGGCGAAGGCGTCGCGCCCGGGGTGGCGTCCGGCGGCGCGGCGTCCTCCTGCCCGGAGGCGCGCCCACCGGGGCCGCCGTTCAGGGAGACCGTCTTCGGCGCCCCTTCCTTGCCGGGCTCGAAGTACATGACGAGTTCCCCCATGTGCTTGTCGAAAGGATAGTCGGCCGTCTCGCCCTCGTAGAGATCGACAATCGAATCGACCGGCAGCATGCGCTTGCCGGCCTCGAAGCTGTATTCCTGCTTGCCGTTGCTGCTGTTGATGTAGAGCTTGAGCGGGCGCTTGAGTTTCACGCCATCCTCGGCGGCAAACGATCCCTTGGGGGTGAATTCGATCTTCGTGCTCATCTCCCCTTTGTTGGCGTCCACCGCGCTGATCTTGATGTTGGCCTCGATGTAGTCGGTGCCTTCCGGCTCCTCGGCGAGGTCGGCGGCCTTGTGCTCGTTCTCGGCGCGGTAGGCGTTGACGCCGTAGATCATCCCGCCGGTAAGCAGGACGAGCGCGAGCAGCAGGAAAACCCAGGACGTGGCACTGGATTTGGCGGGAGCAGGGGTAACGATTTCCGTTGCCATAGGATAGAGAGGCGGATTGTGACACGTCCGCACCCCCTGGGAAGAAAAAAGGATTCCCCCACCCGGTAAACCCACTTACAGAAACAAATCCGGCAGCAAACCGCCCGCCGCGCCGGCCGCGTCCCACGCGTACGGCGCGAAATCCCCAACCCCACGCGTGCGCAGGTAATCCTCGTCCAGCAAACACTGGCCCGTCAGCTCGCCCGGCGTCGCCAGGATCAGGGCCGCCGCGTCCGCGACGATCTCCGGCCGCCGCGCGCGGGCGAATAAATCCTTCCCACCAGGAATGGCGAACTCCACCGCGCTGGTCGCTACGAGAGTGCGCGGCCACAGGCAATTCACCGCCACGCCCGCCGCACGGAACTCCTCCGCCATGCCCAGCGACAGGATCGTCATGCCCATCTTGCTCAACGTGTACGGCGCGTGGTCGCGCAGCCACGCCCCCGCGAAATTCAGCGGCGGACACAGGCTCAGCACATGCCCGCCGAACGCCGAACGCCGCAGGTGCGGCAGCGCCGCCCGCGCGCACAGATAGACGGCCCGCGCGTTGACACCCTGGAGCAGGTCGAAGCGTTTGGGCGGGGTATTTTCCACGTTGGTCAGGGCGATGGCCCCGGCGTTGTTGACCAGGGCGTCGAGTCCCCCGAAACGCTCCACCGTCGCCGCGACCGCCGCCTCGACGTTTGCCTCGTCTCTCACGTCCAGACGTACGGCGAACCCGTGGCCGCCGGCAGCGTCCACCTCGGCCGCGACCTCGTGGATCGTGCCGGGGAGCTTGGGGTGGGGTTCGTCGCTCTTGGCGGCGATGACGATGTTCGCTCCGCCACGCGCGAGACGCAACGCGATGGCGCGGCCGATGCCGCGGCTCGCGCCGGTGATAAGGATCGTACGGTCGGCAAACTCGTTCATGGGTCAGGAAAGATTACGATGCCGACGAAACGGCAACCTCGGCGGGGGCATGATTCACCGCCGCCCGACCCCGGCGCGGGTGAATGTGGATGGTGATGTCGCACGCCGCGCAGACGTGCCCGCGTGCGTCGATGAGTTCCACGGTGTACTGCCGTTCCACCTTGCCGGCGCGCTCGACCTCCTCACGCACCGAGCGGACTTCCTCCTCGCCCAACACGATGCGGGCGGTCAGGTCCGTGCGCGCCTGACGCAGGAATCGGACGTGCGCCTCGCGCGTCCACGCAACATAATCCTGCGGCCCGAGCAGGGTCACGAGCATCACGGCGTGGATCGGATCGACCGACGAATAAATGCTGCCGCCGTAGATCGTGCCGTTGAGATTGCGTGTGGCGCGGCACAACGGCAGGCGCACATGCACCTCGCGCACGCTGGCGTCCACGTAGGTGATGCGCGCCCCGCTGCGTCGGTAAGCGGGGTGCAGGTTGAACCGCCAGCGCATCAGGCGGGTGCGGAGAGACTCGGCCATCGGTGGGTTGGATGTGGAAAAACGGCCGCCGTCAGCGCGCCCGGAATACGATGGTCAACGCATGCCGACGTACGCCGGGGAAACCGTCGGCGTGCGCCTCGTTATCCCGTCGCCGCACGCCGGGTCGGTCCTCGCCGTGCGGTCCGGCCGGTCGGAATTGCTCCCACCGGATCGGCGCACGCACCACGCGCGCTTTTTTCGGGTCTGGTTTTTGGGTCTGGTTTTTCATCTCACGCCAATCCTCCAACGGTCTTCTCGACGAACGCCCGAAACAATTCCCGCCCGTCCTGTCGGAACATGCGGATGCGGCCCGTGTGGACGAGCAGCAGCATGCCCACGCAGTGCCCGAACGCCGAGGTCAACTCCGCCAGCGCCTCCTCGCGCGTGCGGCCAAGGGCCACGATGGGATCGTACAACCCGGCCAGCGCGCGCCAGAGTTCGGTGTTGAGGCGTTCGTTGAGTTCGCGCGTCAGGCCGTGCGGGCCGATGCCGCGAAACAGGTAAAACCCGAGGTTCAGTTCGTCGGGCCGCGCCGCGTAATAATCGTAGAACGCGAGCGCGCGGGCGACGACGAGCGCGGCCGGGTTCGCGCCGTTTGTGTGTTCCGCCCCGGCGTCGCAGGTCGCCGCGTGCAGCCGCCGCAACGAGTGCGAGAGCAGGTCGGCGTAGATTTCCTCCTGGCTCGCGTAGTAAAAATAGAGCGCGCCCGGCGTGTATCCCGCCTCGCGGGCGATGGAGCGCATGTTCGCGCCTTCGAGCCCTTTTTCCT
>CALMVM010000285.1:5605-9362 GCA_937873255.1 uncultured Verrucomicrobiota bacterium
CGCGCGGCGGTCGTCGGCCGAGGGCGGCGCGGCGGCGGCGCGTCGGGTGGGTTTCGCCGGCTTGGCGGGTTTCGCGGATCGCGTCGGCTTGACCGCGCGGACACGACGTTCGCGGACGGCGGTGGGGGTCGGATCTCCGGAAACCGGGGGAAAACGTAAGGGTGGCCTCATGAACGGCGGGCAGGTGCCCGATGCGACATACCATCGCAGAATTTGAACGGCGTTCAAGAAAATTTGAACGCCGTTCAAAATATCGTTGACCGGCAGTTTGAACGATGTTTAATTTTCGGAAGCTGCCGCGCCCGTCCCCCCTTTTCTCCCTCGCTATGAAATCCCTCGAACAGCCGATTTACCTCGTGGACGGCGTCCGCACGCCCTTCTCCAAAATGGGCACCGCCTTCGCCGACACCGACGCCGTCGAACTCGGCCGCGCCGCCGTCGCCGAACTCCTCGCCAAAACGGGCTTGGACCCGGCGATCATCGAGGAGGTGATCTTCGGCTGCGTCGCGCAACCCGCCGACGCCGCGAACATCGCCCGCGTCATCGCCCTGCGCGCGGGCGTGCCCGACACGGTGTCGGCCGTCACGGTGCATCGCAACTGCGCGTCCGGTTTCGAGAGCATCACGCAGGCGGCGGAGAAAATGATGGTCGGCCGGGGCGACGTGTTCCTGGTCGGCGGCACGGAGAACATGTCGCTGGTTCCCCTGCTCTACAGTGCCGGGGCGGCGAGGAAATTCGGCGCGCTGGCCCGCGCGAAATCGCTCAAGGACAAGATCGCGGTCGCGGCGAGTTTCCGGCCGGAGGATTTCAAGCCGCGCATCGGATTGCAGATGGGCCTGTCCGACCCGGTGAGCGGGCTGAACATGGGTCAGACCGCCGAGAACGTCTCGCGTGATTTCGGGATCACGCGCGAGGAGCAGGACCGGTTTTCGATGACTTCGCACCACAAGGCGGTCGCCGCGAAGGACAAACTGCGCGAGGAAATCACGCCCGTCTATCTGCCGAAGGTTCGCAACGGCCAGGCATATCTCGACGAGGACAATGGCCCGCGCAAGGGTCAGACGATGGAGGCGCTCGGCAAGTTGCGCCCGGTGTTTGAAAAAGTCAGCGGCTCCGTGACGGCCGGCAACGCCTCGCAGATCACCGACGGCGCGGTGGCGCTGCTCATGATGACCGAGAAGGCGCTCCAGGCCAGCGGCCTGACACCTCTCGGCAAGCTCGTCGCCTTCCAGTACGCCGGCTGCGACCCGTCGCGCATGGGCCTCGGCCCGGTGCATGCCATCCACAAGGCCGAACAGCGCAACGGCTTCACGCTCAAGGACGCCGACCTGATCGAGGTCAACGAGGCATTCGCCGCGCAGGTGATCGGCTGCCAGCGCGCCTCCGTCGATGCGAAATATTGCCGCGAAAAACTCGGCCGCGACACGGTGCTCGGCGAGATCCCCGACGAGATCCTCAATGTCAACGGCGGGGCCATCGCGCTCGGCCATCCGGTCGGCGTGACCGGCGCGCGCCTCGTGCTGACCGCGCTCAAGGAACTCGCCCGCCGCAAGGCCAAACGCGCGCTCCTTTCCCTCTGTGTAGGCGGCGGCCAGGGCGGCGCACTGTGGGTGGAAACGGTCTGATTCTTCCCCTATCTCCTATCTCCTATCTTCTATCTCCTAACATGGCTTCTAACATCCGCCGCGAGGTCCAGGCCAACGGCATTTGCGTGCTCACGTTCGACCGGCCCGACTCGCCGGTGAACATCTTCGACGACGCCACGTTCGACGAACTCAACGCCCACCTCGATTTCGTGGAAACCGGCGCGCGGGTCGGCAGCGTGAAAGGTCTGATCTTCGCCTCATCGAAAGGCAAAATTTTCATCGCGGGCGCGGACCTGCACGGATTCACCGCCGGCCCGATGACCGACGACCGTCTCGGCGCGATCATCGACCGGGGCCACCATGCCTTCGCGCGAGTCGCCGACCTGCGCGTGCCCAGCGTGGCGGCGATCCAGGGACTTTGCGTCGGCGGCGGATTGGAGCTGACCCTCGCATGTGACTGGCGCGTCGCGTGCAACGACGGCTCGACCAAGCTCGGCCTGCCGGAAGTCCAGATCGGCATCCTGCCCGCGTGGGGCGGTTCCGTGCGGTTGCCGCGCCTGGTCGGTTTGCCGAAGGCGCTGGAGATCATTCTCACCGGCAAGCAACTCGCCGGCGTTCCCGCGAAGAAGGCCGGCCTCGTGGACGAAATCGCTTATCCCGAAGGTATGCTCTCGACCGCCGAGCGTCTCATCGTGCGCGGCAAGCGCCCACCGCTGAAGACGCCGTTCGCCAACCGCGCCCCCGCGCGCAATATCGTCGCCGCGCTCGCGCGCAAAAAGACGCTCGCCAAAACACGCGGCAACTATCCCGCCGCCGTCCGCGCCATCGAGGTAGCCACGAATGGGTTGGCTCTTTCCGAAAGCCCCGCGTTGCGTCTGGAACGCGATGCCTTCGTCGAACTCGCCAAGACCGACGCCGCGCGCAATCTGATGGGCATTTTCTTCCTCCAGGAACGCGCGAAGAAAACCAGACTCTCCGGCGTCGAAACGAAACCTACGCCCGTCAAAACCGCCGCCGTCGTCGGTGCGGGTCTCATGGGCGCGGGCATCGCGCAATGGTCCGCCGCGCGCGGTCTGCGCGTGTTGCTCAAGGACATCAACGCCGCCGCGCTCGCCAAGGGTATCCAATCCATCGGCAAGATTTTCCGCGATGCCGCCAAGCGCCGCGTGTTCACGCGGGCCGACGCGCAGGCGGGCTTCGACCGCGTGATTCCTGTGACTGGCGACGTGCCCCTGCGCGGGGTCGATCTAGTCATTGAGGCCGCCGTGGAAAAACTCGACCTCAAGAAGAAAATCTTCGCCTCGCTCGAAAGCCAGGTCGCGCCCGAGACTGTCCTCGCCACGAATACCTCCGCGCTGTCCATCGACAGCATCGCCGACGGTCTCGCGCACCCGGGCCGCGTGGTCGGTATCCATTTCTTCAACCCCGTCCACCGCATGCAGCTGGTGGAGATCGTGCGCGGCCCGCGCACGGACGCCGCGACGACCAACACCGCGCTGGGTTACGTCAAGGGCATCGGCAAGCTGCCGGTGATCGTCAAGGATTCGCCTGGGTTCCTGGTCAACCGCATCCTCCTGCCATACATGGCCGAGGCGTTGCGGCTGTACTTCGAGGAGGGTTACGACGCCGCGCGCATCGACCGGATCATGCTGGATTTCGGCATGCCGATGGGGCCGCTGCGCTTGATGGATGAGGTGGGCGTCGATGTGGGCAACCACGTCGCGCGCGATCTCACCGCGCGTCTGCCCGGCTCGATGCCGACCGACTCCGGCGCGGGTCAGGCGATCTCCACGATGATCGCCAACGGCTGGCTGGGCCGCAAGGCCGGCAAGGGCATTTACGTTTACGCCGCCGACCGCAAGTCCGACGACGCCTCGCTGCCGCCCCTCCACGCCGACGCTGCCGCGCTGCGCACGCCGGGCGCGAAAGCCGGCACGGCCGACGACGCGACGTTGCGCGACCGCATGGTGCTCGTGATGGTCAACGAGGCCGCGCGTGTGTTGGAGGAAGGCGTCGTGGGCGCACCCGAGGATGTGGATTTTGGCATGATCATGGGTACGGGTTGGGCACCGTTCCGCGGCGGACCGCTGCGTTACGCCGACGACCGTAGCGTGAGCGAGATCGTCCGCCGATTGGAGGAACTCGCCTCCTCGTTCGGCAAGCACTTCCAG
>CALMVM010000286.1:0-8906 GCA_937873255.1 uncultured Verrucomicrobiota bacterium
CAAGGAAATCTGCGGCGAGGCGGGGGCGAGGTACGTGTTCAAGGCATCGTACGACAAAGCCAACCGGACCTCCGGCAAATCGTTTCGTGGGATGGGCGTCCGGGAGGGGTGCCAACTGCTCGCGGCCGTGGGGCGAGAATTCGGCGTCGCCGTGACGACCGACGTGCATTCGCCCGCCGAGGCCGAGATCGCGGCGGAGTCTATCGACGTGCTCCAGATCCCGGCGTTCCTGTGCCGGCAAACCGACCTCATCCAAACGGCCGCGCGGACGGGCCGGGTCGTCAACGTCAAGAAGGGGCAATTCCTCTCGCCCTGGGATGTGCGGCCCATCGCGGAGAAAATCCGGGCGGCGGGCAACGACCGGTTTTTTTTCACCGAGCGCGGGGTGACCTTCGGCTACCAGAACCTCGTCGCGGACATGCGTTCGCTCTACTGGATGCGGCAGGCGGGCTACGCGGTGGTATTCGACGCGACGCACTCCGTCCAACGGCCGGGCGGCGGGGGCGACCACACCTCGGGCGACGGTGAACTGGCCCCGGTGTTGGCGCGCGCGGCGGTCGCGGCCGGCTGCGACGGGGTCTTCATGGAAGTCCACGAAAACCCGGCGGAGGCGCTCTCGGACGGCCCCAACCAGATTCCGCTCAATCAACTCGGCGGCATTCTCGCCACGCTCACGCGAATCCATGAAGCCGCCCACGCGTAAAATCTTCGCCGCGATTTTGGCCTGCGCGTGGATGCTCGCGCTCATCCCGCACACGGCGGCCGGCGACGGCGACGGCAAGAAAAAGAAGAAGGGTGAAAACGGCAGCCCTTCGCCGACCCCCGCCAAGGTCAAGGACGGCGGATCGATCCCGCTGCCGATGATCCCCGGCCGGCCGGCGGAAAATATCCGCATCCCCGACATGGACGTGACCGGCAAGGTGCTCTCCCTGTTGATGGCCGCCAAGGCCACCCGTCTCGACGACGATCACTTGAAGATGGAAAAACTGGAAATGGACTTCAACAAACCCGACGGCAAGGAGGATTTCCACGTCGTCATGCCGGCTTCGGTGCTCAATCTGAAAACCCACCTCATCACCAGCGAGGACCCAGTGACCGTCAAGACGCAGGACTTTGAATTGACCGGTGAGAAAATGGAGTTTAACACGGTAGAGCGCGAGGGCCGTCTGGTCGGCAACGTCCGGATGGTCATTCATAACATGAAGGGACTCTCCGGCCAGCAGGCACCGACGCAGAAAACCGAATGACCAAGTCTGTTCCGCCGTTTTTCCCGACCGGCCTGATCGGCGGCATGAGCCTGTTTTTGCTGGTGCTGCCGGTCGGCGCGTTTGCCCAGCAGCCGACTCCCGCCAACGTGGAATCGTCCACTGTGGACGAGAGCAAATCCGACGAATCCGGCGCGGGCGGCGACACGGAAATCCTCGCCTCACAGGGGGCGACCTTTGCCGCCAAGGACCGGATCGCGGTCTTCAACGGCGACGTGCGTGTCCGCGACCCCCGGTTCACGATTGCCTGCGCGAAGCTGACGGTATTTCTGGCAAAAGGGGCCGTGCCCGGCGGCGAACCGTCATCGACCCGCGCGCCGACGGCGACTCCGCCGCCTATTGCGGCCGATCCAAAGGGCAAGGAGAACGAACGACCCGGGGGGATCGATCACGCGCTGGCGGAAGGCGGCGTCATCATCATCCAGAAGCGAGCGCCGACCAAACCGGGCGAAGAGGAGAAGGTCACCATCGCACGCGCCGAGAGCGCGGAATATGACAACAAGACGGGTGACATGACCCTGCGCGGGATGCCCAAGATCGAGCAGAGCGGCAACTCGACGGAGGCACTCTCCAACTCGACCTGGATGGTCATCCACCGCGACAACAGCATCGACATCCACGGCCCGAACCGCAGCCACCTCATCCAGCGCGGCAAGAACGCCGAAACTCCCGGCCCGCGTCCATCCAGCAGCCCGGCGGCGAACAAGCGTCCGCAGAGTTGAAACCATGAGCACCCTTTCTCCGGACCTGCCGACCGCCGAAGCGCCGATTTCGGGAGTTTCGGGGCACCCGGCCGCCGACCGGCCCGCGCCTGGTGAGGCCGGCGCGCCGATCATGCAGACGCATGGTCTGGTCAAGATTTACAACAAGCGCACCGTCGTCAATCAGGTGGATATCCACGTGCGCCGTGGCGAGATCGTCGGTCTGCTCGGCCCCAACGGTGCGGGCAAGACGACGAGCTTCTACATGATCGTCGGCCTCGTGCCGCCCAACGCGGGTCAGATTCTCTTCAACGGCGTGGACGTGACCCGCCAGCCGATGTACCGCCGGGCGCGGTTGGGAATGGGGTATCTGCCCCAGGAGGAATCGATCTTCCGCAAGCTCACCGTGGAGCAAAATCTGCTCGCTATCTTGGAGACCCTCCCGCTCAACCGCAAGGCACGCCGCGCGCGGTGCGAGGAACTTTTGGAGCAATTCGGCATCACCCACGTGGCCCGCAACTTGGCATTGACCCTCAGCGGCGGCGAGAAGCGGCGGCTGACCATCGCGCGCTCGCTCATCACGAACCCGAATTTACTAATGCTCGACGAGCCGTTCAGCGGCGTCGATCCCATCGCCGTGTCCGAGGTGCAGCAGATCATCGTGTCCCTGCGAGACACGGCGAACCTGGGCATCATCATCAGCGACCACAGCGTGAGGGAAACCCTCGCCATCGTGGACCGCGCGTACCTCATGTACGACGGCAAGGTCGTGCGCGATGGCACCCGGGATTTTCTCATTAACGACCCCGTCAGCCGTCAGCTCTATTTGGGTGAGCGGTTTTCGATGTGAGCGTGCGATTCCGAGACCCGAGCCAGCTTCCGTTCCCCCGAAGCTCCAACTACCACACCCAACACGGAGAGCCAGAACAAGCAGCCATGCAGATCGCCAACGCCAATCCAAACATCAGCGTCACCGGCCGTCATCTCGCCATCACGGCCGCCATCAACGACTACGCGCAACGCAAGGTCGAGAGCCTGCACTTGAACTACCCGCGCATCGTCAACGCGCACGTCATCCTGGAAGTCGAGAAACACCGGCACCGCGCCGAACTGGTGCTGGTGTGTTGCAACCACATCACCATTGAGGCCAGCGAGGAGTGCGAGGACCTGTACGCCTCCATCGACCTGGCCGTCTCGAAGGTCGCCCGGCAGATGCGCAAGTACAAGACGCGCCTGCTCAAGCACCAGCGCCCGCATCGCAACACGACCGTGCGCTACCTCGAAGAACAGGTGTTCGAGGCCGATGCGGTCGAGGATGAGGACGAACCAGTCACCGCCAAGGGCTACGCGGAAGCGCCGCCGGAGCCGGAGATCATCAAGACCGAGAAGTTCCCCGCCAAGCCGATGTACGTGGACGAGGCCGTCTTGCAGATGGATATGTCGGCGAAACAGTTCCTCGTCTTCCTCAACGCGAAGACCGACAAAATCAACGTCCTCTACCGTCGCAAGAAGGGCGATTACGGGTTGATCCAGCCGAGTTTTCACTGACCGCCGAGCGAAAATTCCTCCCCGTGAAGACCTTCGACGAAACCCCGCCATCGGGAGCCCTCGCCATCGGCAGCAAGCGACCGAAGATCACCGTCGGGCAGTTCTTCAAGGACCACGGGGCCGGCCTGCACCTCTCGCTGGTCGGCCCGGAACGCGGTTTCGACCGCAAAATTCTGGAGCCGACCATCAACCGGCCCGGGTTGGCGCTGTCGGGGTTCTTCCAGTATTTCGCCGCCAAGCGCGTGCAGGTGATCGGCAGCGCGGAAATGTCGTACCTCAAGAGCCTGCCGCGCGGGGAGGCGGCGGCGCGGTTCCGGGCGCTTTGCCAGCGGCGGGTGCCGTGCATCGTGTTCTCGCGCAACGCCTCGATCCCGAGGGCGTTGCGCGTGGAGGCCGAGCGGGCGGGCATCGCTGTGTTCCGCACGCCGCTGGTCACGATGAATTTCGTCAACGCGGCGACGATCTTCCTGGAATTCGACTTCTCGCCTTCGCGCACCGAGCACGGCAGCATGGTCGACATCCTCGGGATCGGCACGCTGATCCGCGGGGCCAGCGGGGTGGGGAAAAGCGAGTGCGTCCTGGGCCTGATCGAACGCGGCTACAGCTTGGTCGCCGACGACGTGACGCGCATCCGCGCCATCGAACGGCGCGAGCTGATGGCCACCGCCCCGAGCCTGACGCGCTACCACATGGAGGTGCGCGGACTGGGGGTCATCAACGTGGCGGCGATCTTCGGCATCGGCAGCATTCGCACCGAAAAGCGGCTGGACTTTGTAGTGACATTAAAAGATTGGCAGGACATGGAAGATGTCGATAGAGTGGGCCTCGAGCAGGAGGCTTACCGCATCTTGAACATCGAGGTCCCGCACGTCACCATCCCCGTCCGGCCCGGGCGCGACTCGGCGCGGCTGGTGGAGGTGGCGGCGTTCGACCAGAAGCTCAAGAGCCACGGCCAGCACAGCTCGATGGAATTCAACCAGCGCCTCGTCAACCTCATGCACCGCAAGAACGCCCTATGAGCTTACTCGGTGGTTCGACCTCCAGCCCCAACGCGGACACTTCGGCCGAACAGAAGTGCTGTAAAGACCTTGTCATTCTCAACAAGCTGGGCATGCACGCCCGGCCGTCGGCGCGTTTCGTGAAGATTTCCAACCGCTACAAGGCCGAGATCCTCGTGGAAAAGGACGGCGAGCAGGTCAACGGCAAGAGCATCATGGGCCTGATGATGCTGGCGGCCGGACAGGGCAGCAAACTGCGCGTGACGGCCGAGGGGCCGGACGCCAAGGCGGCCATCGACGACCTCGAACAGTTGGTGCAGACCCGCTTCGACGAAGAATGAGCGGGATCGGGACGGGACACGCATCGCGCCGATGAACGCGGGCACGGGTTCATCACTTCCGGAAACACGTTTCCAAGGGCTCGGGGTGTCGCCGGGCATCGCGCGGGGCAAGGTGTTCGTCCACCGACCGGAACTCGACGCCACGCCGCAGTACACCGTCCGCGAGGAGGACCTGCCGGCGGAGATCGCGCGCTTCGAGTCGGCGCTGCTGCTCACGCGCACGCAGATTCTCGACCTGCAGGCGAAGATCGCCGACGCCATCGGCGCGAACGACGCGAGCATCTTCGACGCGCACCTGCTCGTCGTCGAGGACCGCACGCTCATCGACGAGGTCCTGCGCACTCTGCAACGCGAGCGGCGCAACATCGAGTCCGTCTTCGAGCAGGTCGCCAATCGTTACGCGAGCCTGTTGGAACAGATGGACGACCCGTACCTGCGCGAGCGTTGCCTGGACATTCACGACGTGACCCGCCGCGTCGTGATGAACCTCATCGGCCGGCACGCACCCGCGCTCTCGGAGGTCGACTATCCGCATATCCTCCTTGCCCCGAGCCTCACGCCCTCGGACACGGCGTTGCTCAACCGGCAGTACGTGCTTGCGTTCGGCACCGACGCCGGCAGTCGCACCTCGCACACGGCCATCATGGCGCGCTCGCTCTGCCTGCCGGCCGTCGTCGGGTTGCACGACGTGAGCACGCGTCTGGAGGCCGGGAGCGATGTGCTGCTCGACGGCTACCACGGCCTGCTCGTGCTCAATCCCAGCGCGCAAACCCTGCGCGAATACGAGGAACTCGAACGCCGCAAGCAGAGTGTCGAGGCCGGGTTGGTCGACCTGCGCGAAACCGCCTCGACGACGCGCGACGGCCATCATCTGATCCTTTCGGCGAACATCGAACTGCCTGACGATATCCCGATGGTGAAGGCCGGCGGCGCGGAGGGTGTCGGCCTGTATCGGACCGAGTTTTTTTACCTCAACAAGGCGCGCCTGCCCGACGAGGAGGAACAGTACGCGAATTACCGTCAGGTCGCCAGCGAGGTGCTGCCGCATCCGATCATCATCCGCACGCTTGACCTGGGCGGCGACAAGGCGATTGGCAACCTGAACCTGCCCACCGAACTCAACCCGTTCCTGGGTTGCCGCGCGATCCGGTTTTGTCTGGACCACCGGGATATTTTCAAGACGCAGTTGCGCGCCATCCTGCGCGCCAGCGCGCTGGGCAACGTCAAGATGATGTACCCGCTGGTCAGCGGCCTGGAGGAAGTGCGCAAGGCCAACGGGGTGCTGGAAGAGTGCAAAGCCGAGTTGCGAGCCGAGGGACGCGAGTTCAACGAGGGGATGTCTGTGGGTATCATGATCGAAGTGCCCAGCGCGGCGTTGTGCGCGCCGGAGTTGGCGCGAGAGGTCGGTTTCTTCAGCATCGGCACGAACGACCTGATCCAATATTGCATCGCCGTGGATCGCGTGAACGAACGCATCGCGCACCTCTACGAGCCGACGCACCCGGCGATCCTGCGCCTGATCAAGATGGTCGTCGATGCCGCGCACGCGGCGGGGATTTGGGCCGGGGTGTGCGGCGAGATGGCCAGTGAGGTCACGTTGACCCCGCTTTTGCTCGGCCTGGGCGTCGATGAACTCAGCGCCGGGGCGGCGCTCGTGCCGAGGGTCAAGCGTGCCGTGCAGAGTTTGGAAATGGACGTATGCCGCGCGCTTGCCGAGACGGCGCTGCGGACGGACACGCCCGGCGCGATCCTCGTGCAATGCGAGGAAGTGGCCCGTCGCTACTATCCCGATTTGCTCGGCTGAAAATGGCGGTTGCCGTTACAGCCCGAGGCGGCCGGTCAGGTACGCAAATTTATCTTCCACGAAGAGGATCGTCTCGTCCGCCTTGCAACGGGGGACGATCATCGCCAGGCCCTTCGCTCCGCCGGGCTTTGCTTTGTAATCCAGGCCGCGATCCTGGAAGAATCGATAAAATCCGGCCGGCTCGCCGCCCGTGAGCATGATGCGGTCGCCGTCGAAATCGACGCCCTTGGTGAAACCATCGGAGTAGATGACGCCGTTCGGATCAAGCGAAGGAAAAACGCGTTCCAGCACGTCCAACGCCGACCGTTGGAGGTCCACGTCCACCCACAGCAGGGCAATCGGCTCGTTCCAACCTTGGAGCGATTCGGAGTACCAGCCTTTGACGTAACGCACCGCCTGCGGCGTGCCGAGTTTTTCGACGTTCGCGCGGACCTCATCGAGACTGCCTTTGAAATCCCCTTTGCCGTAATGGCCTTCGCCGTCGGGCAACCCCTCGAACGAATCGGCGGCGACCAGCGGATAACCCAGTTCCTCGCAAACGAGGCTCAGGCACGCGGTGGATGAGCCCTTGAACACGCCGCATTCGAGCACCACGCCGCCCACGCCGTAACTCCGCAAGGTATAGAGGGCGGCGGCGATGCTCAGCAGGCTCGCGCCGCCCCAACCGACGGACCAGCGGTCGTGTCCGAGGCTGTGGGAGGCGTCCTCATTCCAATAGCCGAGCGACTGCGAAACGGCGTCGAACCGACCTTTCGCCCGTCGCAGATAATCGAAATACGCCGCGACCGCCGGGCTGGCGTCCGCGTGCGCGAACATCCAATCCTCCACGGCAAAGTCCCCGGCGTCCGGCACGGGGCGGCCAGTGACGTGGAGGCTGCTGCGAGCCGGGTCGAGATAGGCGGCGGCGAGTGGCGGCGCGGAGGCGGCGAGTTCTTCGATGATCGGGCGCGGGTACATAAATCAGTGGGAAGGTTCCGGAGGCGCGGGCGAATCCCGTCGTCCTTTTACGACGAGATCGAAGCTGAATTCAACGTCGGCCAAGACGACGTGGACGTTGGTGGTGACCCCGCGTGGGGTCGAGGCCTCGGCGGATTGGATCAATCGGTCGTAATGCTTCCAACCGGGAACGGCCTGCCAGCCGCCTTGTCGGAACGAAAGGGCGTGCAGGCTCAGCCAACCGGCGAAAAAGCCGATGGCGAGAATCCCTCGCGGCGGAGAAAACCTCGCCAGTTCGAAACCGACCCCGCCAAGAATGCACAGCAGCAGCACTGACAAATAGAAATATCGCCCGTGCCACGCCCACGCCGGTGCTTCCAACGTGCCGAAATCCGCCAGCCACTCCGGCCGCAACGCCACCATCATCGGCAGGACGAGCACGAAGTAAAACAAGGTCAAAACGGCAAATCCTCCCGCCCGCCGCTGACGCACCCAGACGGTCAGGACGCACCCGGCAGCCAGCAGCAGACCCAACTGCAAAATTGGACCCCAACCCGCGAGCAGGAAGCAATGCGCCAGGGTGTCGCCGAAGAAAAAGAAACAAAAGACCCTCAAGCTCAGGGCGTTCGCCAGCCAGAGCGGCCAGCCCGGTTTTTGGCGCAACGTGTCGAGTGCGGAATGGACGTGTTCGGCGCTCAGCGCATAGGCGACGGTCGCCACCACGAGCGCCACCCACCACGCGCGATGCTCGCGCGTTTCCGCGCGAAAAGCACGCACCGCGAGAATTGGCAGGCACACGACCGACACCGGGTTCGACCACGCCGCCAGCGCGCCGACGATCAACAGCAGCCACAAGCTCAGGCGACTGGCCGGCAGCGTCATCAACGTGATGAGAATCAGGACGAAAAGCGTGTACCACAACACCGCCGACAGTCGCATGATCGCCTCCGCGTTGGGCATCAGCGGCATCGCCAGCACGACGAAACCGCGCACGAGGTCGCTGGAAATCACGGCGCGAAAATGCGGCAGCGCAAAAAACGCCATCGACCCGGCGGCGATCACCATCGCGCTGCCTGCGTACAACGTCGGTGCCCAGGCGAGCGGCAGCGCCGTGCAGAGCACCGAGACGATCCGCGCCGGGAGCGTCATGTACCCGGCGTAATAGGAAAACACCGCCGCGAGCGACCCTTTTTCGTAGGCTTCCTTGAAAAAAACCGCTCCGTCTTCCTTCGGGAACATTGGCCTCGCCAACGCCGCCGGCTGCCGAAAGGCGAGAACGGTCGTTACCGACACGAACAACAGCAGCCATATTC
>CALMVM010000286.1:8916-10939 GCA_937873255.1 uncultured Verrucomicrobiota bacterium
CCGGACGTACGTTGCGGAAACGACCCTCGGCCTCGCCGGGACGGTACGGACCCGGCGCAACGGCGGTCAAGCGGAATCGAAGCAGGGACGCAGGCGCGCTGCGATCCATCGTCAAAATTTGGTCGTGCAACGCTCCCGGCCCGGCTACGTTTGTCGGGTCTTCCGAAGCGCGCCGGGAGTGAAACGAGCCGCTCGCGTAACACGCCCTTTCACGATCCATGACGACGCCTGACGGTTCCGACCGTTTCCCCGAGCCATCCAACCCCGATGGGGGGCGGCCCCGATTGGTGGGCCGCGTGGGATCGCTGGATGCTTTCTGGCCGCTGATCGAGCCGATCCTCGCCGCGCTCGGTCCACGCCGGCTCTGCGAGATCGGCGTCGATCAGGGGATTTTCACCGACCGCCTGCTTGCCTGGGGAAACAAAAACGGCTGCGCGTACGTCGGCATCGATCCCGCACCCGACCCGGCGGCGGCCGAACGCATCCGCCACGGGTGGCCGGCGGGCGCCAACCCGAATGAACTGATCGTCGGCCCGTCGCTCGATGTCCTGCGTGAACTCGCCCCGTGCGAGGTCTATTTCATCGACGGCGACCACAACTACCACACCGTCCGCCACGAACTGGACCTGATCGCTCGCGCGACCAACGTCGCCGGCCCGGTGGTCTTCGCGCACGATGTCAGTTGGCCCTTTGCGCGCCGCGACATGTACCACCAGCCGGAAGCCATCCCACCGGAGGAGCGCCACCCGTATTCCGAGGATCTCGGCGTGTCGCTGGACAACGACGAACTCGTCGTGGGCGGCCTGCGTTTGCAGGGACGATACTCCATTGCCCGGCACGCCGGCGGACCGCGCAACGGCGTGCTGACCGCCATCGAAGATTTTCTGGCGAGCGACACGGGGCGGGGTTGGCAATCGGTGATCGTTCCCATTGCCTACGGACTCGCGATTTTATACCGACCTGACTCAGTGCCCGAGCCGTGCCGCGTCGTGTTGGAGCGGCTGCGGACAGCCGCCGGCTCGATGCACGAGTTTTTCGAATCGTGCGAGGCAAATTTCCTCCATCTCTACCTTTACGCCGAGGATGCCAGGGCGCAGCTCGCACATTGGTCGGGTTCCGGGACACCGGGTCGGAGTACGTATCAACAGTTGGAGGAAGCCTACCGAGAGCTGGACGGCGGCTACAAAGACCTGACCGCGCACAGCGAGACTTTGCTCGGGGAGTTCAACCAACTCCTCGTCGCTTACAAAGACCTCGACGCCGCCTTCAGGCGCACCAACGACGAACGCGACGCGTTGCGGGCGCGTCTGGACGGCGGCCCGGGAGCGGGCGCGCGATAGGAACGGCCGCCTTCGGAGGCTTCAGCCGTCGATCTCGAAGCCGCCTTCCTCCATTTTCTTGAGCACGTCGCTCATGTCATCGACTTCGTCCCACACGTCCTGACTGACAAATACCGCCGCCTTCTGCTGAATGGCCATGGCGATGCTATCACTGGGCCGCGCGTCGATCTCAATGATCTTGCGGTGCTGGAGTTCGTTCTCCGCGCTGATGATCAGCCGGGCGTAGTAGGTCGCGTTTTTGAGTTCGTTGATGATGACGCGTTCCACCTTCGCGCCGAGCGCCATCATGACGTTGGCCATCAGATCGTGGGTGAGAGGGCGTTCCTTCGGCGTCTCGCGCATGAACATCGTGATCGCCGCGCCCACGTGCTGATCCACGTAGATGATGAACACCTTCTCCTTGTTGCCCAGGAACACGGCGCAACCTTCCTTCGTGGGCAGGACGGCGCGCACCTGGACCTGCACGACGGTTTTGTTCATGCACGCGAACCTACCAAGTCTCCTGCGGGAAGACAAGACACCAGCCGAAATGCCGCCGGAATCAGGCGGCGGTATCGTCGATGAACTTGCGGACCGCGCCCCGGATATCATCGGCGACGCGCGCGTGCGGGGTCACGAACTTCGGCTGGAACCACGGGAACAGGCCGATCAGGTCGTAGGTCACCAAAATCTGTCCGTCGCAA
>CALMVM010000286.1:10949-13764 GCA_937873255.1 uncultured Verrucomicrobiota bacterium
CGCAGCCCTTCCCCGAACCAATCCCTATCGTGGGGATTTTCAGAGCTGCCGTCACGCGGCCAGCCGTGGGCGGGGCGACGATTTCCAGCACGACCGCGAACGCCCCGGCCGCTTGCACGGCATGCGCGTCGTCCAAAAGCGCCTGCGCCTCTGTCTCCGAGCGGCCCTTGACCTTGTAGCCGCCTTCTTCGCGCACGGACTGGGGCAGCATCCCGATGTGACCCATCACCGGGATTCCCGCCGCGACGATGGCCGCGATCTGCGCGCGCATGGCGACGCCGCCTTCGAGCTTGACCGCGCGCGCGCCGGCGTCCACGAGGCGACGGGCATTTGCCACGGCCTCCTCCGGCGTGCGGTAACTGTGCGCGGGCAGGTCGCTGAGCAACAGCGCGCGGCGAACCCCGCGTGCGGCGGCACGGGTGTGGTGGAGCATATCCTCCATCGTGACAGGCACAGTGTCCGCGTAACCCAGCACGACCATACCCAGCGAATCGCCGACCAGGATCATGTCCACCCCGCTCTCGTCGAGCAGGCGCGCCAACGGATAATCGTAGGCGGTCAGCGAGGTCAGCCGGCGGCCCTCGGTCTTGGCGCGGCGGATGTCCTCGGGCGTGACGGGGGAGATTTCTAGCGGATGGTCACCAGTGCGGTGCATAAGGCGTGACTCCTTCTTGTTGGTCCGGCAAGGCGTCGAGCAGTTCCGCGACGGACCGCGTCTGGCCGGGCAGGACCAGTCCGGGTCGAATCGCGGCCAGCGGCCCGAGCACGAAGCGCCGTTGCGTCAGGCGCGGGTGGGGGAGCGTCAACCCCGGTAGATCGACGCGGAGTTCCCCGGCGTAGAGCAGGTCTAGATCGACGGTCCGAGACGCGTTGCGCGGGCGGCGCGTCGGCCGGCCGAGTTCCGCCTCAATCGTCCTTAGTTCGTCGAGAAGATCCGTCGGACGGAACGGCTTCGTGCAAGCAACCTCCACCACCGTGTTCAGAAACGGCGCGGTGCCGGGCGCGCAATCGACCGGATCCGTCTCGAACACCGGCGCACTGAGAACGGTCGCCGTCGGATCAGTGGCGATCTGCGGGAGCCTCATGATGCGGTGGCGTGCTTCTTTGAGATGACGAAGACGGTCGCCTTCGTTCGAGCCGAGCGCGATGCCGACGGGGATCGTTGCCTGCGGACGCGAGCCGGCGTTCAACGGATGAAATAGCCGCAGACCTTCCATTGCCCGTCGGCGTCGAGGAGCACGGTCAAGACCTCGACGGCCGAGGCTTTTTTCTCAAACGCCGTGTCATAATGGATCACCACGTATTGCCCGTCCGGCGCGCCGGGCATCGTGGTCGTGAACTTGGAGTCCTTGACTTTGCGCGTGACGACCTTGCCCAACGGACCACGCCCGGCGGAAACCATTTTGGTCCATTGCGCCTGGTTGACGAGCTTCTGGAAAATACCCGCCGTCCCCTGATAGCCCGCGTCGTAGCGGCCGTCGTCGCTGAGCGCCAGCCAGACTTCGGCGGCGGATTGCGCGGCGGTTTCTCCCCCGGTCTGGATCGCGGGCGTCGGCGACGCATCCGCCTGCGCGGAGACCCGACCGGCCGCGAAAACCAGGACCGACAACGAGCAAGCGAAGAGAAGAAACCGTTTCATAGGGAATGACCGTCGGCAGGGGTGGACCGCAAGCCTAACACATCCTCCATGTCGTACAACGCCGGCGAACGACCGACCAGCCAGGCGGCGGCCCGCAACGCGCCGGCCGCGAACGTTTCCCGATTCGTCGCGCGGTGGACGAGTTCCACGCGTTCGCCCAGATCCGCGAACAGGACGGTGTGTTCGCCCACCACGTCGCCCCCGCGCACGGCATGGCCGCCGATTTCGCCCGCCGTGCGCGCGCCGACGAGTCCCTCGCGTCCGTGGCGCGCGTCCGCCGAATCGCCGAGCCCGCGCGCCTCGGCCAGAATTTCAACCAACCGGCGCGCGGTGCCGCTGGGCGCATCCTTCTTGAGCCGGTGATGGGTCTCGATGACCTCCAGGTCGAACGTCGGCCCGAGCATGCGCGCGGCCTGTCGAGTCAGCCAGAAAAGCGTGTTGACGCCCACGCTGAAGTTCGCCGCGAATACAATGGGGATCATCCTCGAAGCAGCTGCGATCCCTTCGCGTTCGGACGCCGAATGCCCGGTGGTGCCGAGCACGAGCGGTTTGCCTGCGGCGGCGCACGCTGCCAACACCGGCGCGGTGGCGGCCGGGGCGCTGAAATCGATGACCACATCGGCCCGCTCCAGCCCGGTAAAATCTTCCCGGCCGAGCCGCAGGGCGATCTCGTAGGCGTCTGGCTCGCGCTTGGCGCACGCCTCAATGGCCTGACCCATCCGCCCCGGCGCGCCGACGAGTGCGACACGCAAGGGTCGTTTCCCAGGAGGAGGGGAGGGGTTCATCCGCCGATCAGCTTGAGCGCAACCAGCGTGCGGCGGAGTTGCGCGAGGCTCGCCTCCGACATCTCGCAAAGGGGCAGACGCACGTCCGGCCGCAGCCAGTCGCCGGTCCACGCCATCGCCGTTTTTAATGGCACCGGGTTGGGCTCGATGAACAAATCCTTGAATAGCGGGTAGAGGCGCTCATGAGCCGCCCGCGCCGCGTCGGTCTTGCCGTGCAGGTACGCTCGCACCATCCGCACGACCTCGGCCGGCACGAGGTTCGTCGCCACGCTGATGACGCCCACCGCGCCCGCCGCCAAAAACGGCAGCGTCAACGCATCATCTCCCGACAGGATCGAAAACTCGTCCGGCAGCGCCGCGCGTGCTGGCCCACATGGAGGACTACCTCCAG
>CALMVM010000287.1 GCA_937873255.1 uncultured Verrucomicrobiota bacterium
GTCTCGTCGCCGCCAGGGACGCGGAGTTCGACAAACTCTTCGTCTCGCTCATGGGTGAGCATCACCAGGGAGCTTTGGACATGGCAAAACTTGTGGCTGCCCGCGCCGACCATGCCGAACTAAAAACTCTGGCCGCCAAAATCATTCAGGCCCAGACGAAGGAAATCGGCCAGATGGCAGACTGGAAAAAAGCCTGGTTCTAAAACCCAAGGGAAAGATAAGCCAAACCATCAATTGGACCCATCCATGAACACTGTCACAACCAAAATCGGCACGCGCACCATGTTGACAACGATCTTTCATTGTCTCGTGCTGCTGGGCGCTCTCCGCGTCAGCACAAACGCCGTGGCACAGGCTCCGGCCGCGACTCCGAAGCAGCCGCTGCCAACGGTGGTTCTCGTCCACGGCGCATTCGCCGAGTCTTCCAGTTGGGACGCGGTGGTCGCCCGGCTCCACGCCCGGCACTATCCGGTGATCGCGGCGGCCAATCCTCTGCGCGGTTTGAAGAGCGATTCGGAATATGTCGCGGCCTTGCTCGCAGGTATCCCTGGACCCGTCGTGCTCGTCGGTCATTCCTACGCCGGCGCGGTGATCACCAACGCCGCCGTCGGCCACGACAACGTCAAGGCGCTCGTGTACGTCGCGGGCTTCGCGCCGGAGTCCGGCGAGAGCAGCGCAACTCTGGCCGGCCGGTTTCCCGGCGGCACCCTCGGACCAACCCTCGCTCCGGCGGTGCCGTTGCCTGACGGCGGCAAGGATCTGTACATCCTGCGCGATAAATTCCATGACCAGTTCGCGGCCGATGTCTCCGAGAAAGAAGCCTCGCTCATGGCGGCCACACAACGACCGATCACCGAAGCCGCGCTCAACGAGACGTCTGGCGCGCCAGCCTGGAAGACGATTCCGTCCTGGTTCATCTTCGGGCAACTCGACAAAAATATCCCCGCCGCCGTGCATGCTTTCATGGCGCGGCGGGCGGGCGCGAAAGAAAGCGTCGAAGTCAAAGGAGCTTCCCACGTCGTGATGGTTTCCCATCCCGATGAGGTGGCGGCGATGATCGAACGCGCGGCCGGCTCGCTTTGAACAGGTCCGACTCGACCACCGCAAGAACCCGGCTCTCATGGCTCGCAAATATCTGGAACTGAGCGTCACTCCTGCCGTCGAGGCGGCTCAGGTTCACTATTATGGACGCGCGCGAACCTTTCCTCCGGCCGCGGCCAGCGTCCCGACGCCGCTCGGTCACGACGAGGTGGAATTCATCGCGGAACGCGACAGCTTCTACTTGGCTACCGTCAGCGAAACTGGTTGGCCCTACGTCCAACATCGCGGTGGTCCAAAAGGGTTTCTACGGGTGCTGGATTCGCACACCGTGGCGTTCGCCGATTTGCACGGCAACACTCAGCTACTCTCGACGGGCAACCTGACCGCCGGCAACGACCGGATCGCTCTGTTCCTGATGGATTACCCGCAACGCGCCCGGCTCAAGATCATGGGGCACACGCGCGTATTGGATGCCCGCGACGAGCCGACGCTCGCCGCTAGGGTAGTCGGCGGGGAAGGGGAACTCGCCGGGGTCGAACGCGTGTTCGTCATTGAAGTGGTTTCTTTCGACTGGAACTGTCCGCAGTACATCACACCGCGCTACACCCAGGAAGAAATCGAACGGGTCATCGTCGCCCCGTTGCGCGCACAAATTGCGGAATTGCAAGCCCGGTTGCGGTCCTCATCCGTCGCCGGAGATCGCGGCGTGGATGGATCGCAGCCGGCGGTAGAACAGTAAAACCGGCGTGGTCCAGTCTCCAGGATCAGCGGCTGCGCGGCCTATTCGGATGTCTGAAATCGCAGTCACACATACATCGTAACCATGAAAGTCCTCATCGTTTACCACTCACTTTACGGTCACACCCTGCAACTTGCCCGCGCGGTAGAGGAGGGCATAAAATCCGTGCTTGGCGTCGAAGCCGTGCTGCGCCGCGCCGCCGAGTTCGCGGACGCCGAAAAGGATCTGGAGACGGGCGACGGCTACGCGTCTAAAATCTGGCACGAGCAGAAAGCCATTCCGGTCTGCACGGTGGACGACCTGCGCGCAGCCGATGGCGTGATCTTCGGCTCAGGCACACGCTACGGCAACATGACGGCACAGATGAAGCGGCTCATCGACTCGACGGCCAGCCTCTGGCTCAATGGCGAGATGGAAGGCAAGCCCGCCGGCGTGTTCACCACGACCGCCTCCACTCACGGCGGGCAGGAGACGACGCTTTTGACCATGATGGTGCCGCTCCTGCACCTGGGCATGCTGATCGTCGGCGTGCCGTACTCCACGCCGGGTATGGTCCACACCGAAGCGCGTGGCGGCACGCCCTACGGCGCTACGAGCATCGCCGGGCCGCGAGGCGAGCTTGCGCCCACGCCGGAGGACCTCGCCATCGCCCGCGCGCACGGCAAGCGGGTGGCGGATGTCGCTATCAGGGTTCGGAGTGAACGAGCCAGCAAAACGCCGGATTCCATCCGCGACTCATGAGCACTATCCTCGTCACCGGCGGCTCCGGATTCCTCGGCAGCCACTGTCTGTTGCAACTCCTCCAAGCGGGTCACCAGGTGCGCGCCACCATCCGCCACCTCGACCGCGAGCACGAAGTGCGCGCCATGCTTCGGCAAGGCGGCGCGCAGGACGGGGGCGGCGGGCGGCTGACCTTCTTCGCCGCAGATCTGAGCCATGACGCCGGCTGGAAAGAGGCCATCGACGGTTGTGAATACGTGCTGCACGTCGCCTCGCCTTTTCCTGCCGGCGCGCCCAAGCACGAAGACGAGTTGATCGTGCCTGCCCGGGAAGGCGCGTTGCGTGTCCTGCGCGCTGCGCGCGAGGCGGGCGTCAAGCGCGTGGTCCTGACTTCCTCTTTCGCCGCTATCGGCTATGGCCACCCGCCGCAGGACGCGCCGTTCGATGAAACGGCCTGGACCGAAATCGGCAATCCCGACGTACAACCTTACATGAAGTCAAAGACCCTGGCCGAACGCGCCGCTTGGGACTTCGTTGCCCGGGAAGGCGGCGAATTGGAACTTTGTGTCGTGAATCCTGTCGGCATCTTCGGCCCGGTGCTCGGGCCAGATTTTTCCGCCTCCATCGGCATCGTGCAGGCGATGCTCAAAGGGGCGATGCGCTTTTGCCCGCGGGTCTATTTCGGCGTGGTGGACGTGCGCGACGTGGCGGACCTGCACCTGCGCGCCATGACCGATCCCGCCGCCAAGGGCGAGCGGTTCCTCGCGGTGGCCGGCGAACCGCTTTCCATGCTGGATGTGGCAAAAATATTGCGCTCCGGATTGAAGGAGAAAGCGAAGCACGTGCCGCGCTGGCAACTGCCGGATTGGCTCGTACGCTTGGCCGCAAAGCGCGTACCCACCCTGCGTGAAGTTGTACCGCAACTTGGCAAGGTCAGGCGGTCCACCGCCGACAAAGCCCGTCGCCTGCTTGATTGGAGTCCCCGCTCAGGTAGGGAGTCCATCCTGGCCACGGGCGAGAGCTTGGTGCAACTCGGATTGGACCAGTCAAGGGACTAAATCGTCTCCTGTGCTGCCTGTGGTGAGATCCTGCTAAACGATCCATCGGAGCAAGGAGACAAATTCCATTTTTGGAATCCTCCGTTGACGACACCCGTTTGTTTGGCGGTGGATAGCATCCCGCAAAATCACAATCCTCTGAAACGGACTTCGGCGCCTGTTTCTACACGCTCGACGCCATCTCGTTGACCAGATATGTAATGGGAAACTCAAAAGGCGCAGTAGTGTCCAAAGCCTGCCGGGGCGGCAGATATAACCGGCCTCACGGGAATCGCAGAATTTTGAAACAGTGGTGTGTCGAATCCTTAGGTAGGATCGGCTTCCACCATCGTGAGCGCATGGCCGGGGCTATCCGATTCGTCATGACGCCTCCCCATAAAGAGCCTGCAAATCGTCCGCTGGCGCTAGTGACCGGTGCCTCCAGCGGCATCGGTGCGTCCCTCGCCCGGGAGTTGGCCCGCGCTGGCCACGATCTCGTGCTCGTTGCTCGGCGCAAGGCCCTGATGTTGGCGCTGGCAGAAGAATTGGGGGGCTACCAGGTGAACGTCACCGTGATCGCCGCCAACCTCGGCGTCGTCGGTGCGGCGTGCCGTCTGGTAGCCGAGTTGGAGCGGCGGGGAATCGGCAATGTCGACGTGCTGGTCAACAGTGCCGGTTTCGGCGACTACGCGGATTTCGCCTGGGCCGAGGCGACGAAACTTTCCGAGATGATCCAGGTCAACGTCACCGCTTTGACCGAACTGACGCGCATGCTCCTGCCCGGCATGATGGCGCGCAGGCGTGGCAGGGTGCTGCTCGTCGCCGGCGTCGTCGGCCTCGCCCCGGGGCCGGGCGCGGCGGTCTTTCATGCGACCAAAGCCTACGTGCTCAGCTTGGGTGAGGCGTTGCACCACGAATTGCGTGGTACGGGCGTCCACGTAACCACGGTCTGCCCGGGTCCCACGCAGTCGGGCTTTCTGGCGGCTGCCGGTGGAGATGCAAGCCATGCTAGTTTCTGGTCTCGCTGGGGCGTGATGACGCCCACGACCGTGGCCCGGCAATCCTCTAAGGCCCTCGCTGCCGGACAGCGTGTCCTGCTGCCGGGATGGCTCAACAAGCTGCGCGCCCTGTCCCTGCGATTGGTTCCACACTCGCTGGCGTTTGCGTTGGCGGATGGACTCCGGCACCGATAGGAAGGGTGACACGACATTCACCGACGCCACGACGATCTAACCAAAGAGGAAACCATGAGAGAGAATCCAGGCACCTTGCAAGCGGG
>CALMVM010000288.1:0-2587 GCA_937873255.1 uncultured Verrucomicrobiota bacterium
GCGCACATCAGCAACGTGACCTTCACCGTCAACGAGGAAGAATAGACCCGTTCCCGACCGGGCAGAAAAAAAGCAGGGCTGCCTCCCCCTCGGAAGCAACCCTGCCTCATGAACGTCGCGGCACGGAGGCCACCTGACCAAGCCCTAGTTCAGGGCGTCGAATTCCAGTTTTTTCGCTTTGTCCCGCGCCGCGTCGGCGGGCTTCCAGAACCAGCCCTTCGTGTCCCAGCACTGGGCAAAAGCGAGAGTGTCCGCCAGATACTTGTAAGCCGCCGCCGCCTCTTTCTTTTTGCCTTGTGCTTCGAGCGCCTGGCCCTTGATGAAGTAGCAGGTTCCCACGTCGTTGAGCGCCCATTGGGCAAAGACCTGCTCTTTCTCGGTCGGAGGCGCGGTCAGCGCCTTCTGCATCTCCACGGCCTTCGAACCAAACATCTCGATGCATTTGTCGGCGTAGGCGATGGCCAGATCATTGTTCTTGGCGTTGCTGGCTTCCCAGGCTTTGCCGGTGATCGCGGACGAGGAATAATCACCGAGATCCAGCTTGGGAGCGGCAGGAGCCGGGGATTGCTGCGCGCAGGCCGGACCGGCGGCCCAGGTGAGCGCGAGCGCACAAACGGAGGAAACGAGGACGGAACGAATTTTCATAGGAGGGAAGGCAGTAAGAGCAAAACCTGTGGTGCCGCGCAACCACGCGCGGGCGTCAGGTTTTGCAGAATACCGTGGCTAGCCAAGCCGTCAACAAAAATGTAATTTTATGCACGCATGCCTTTCCTGCCATTCAGAGTTGGCGGCGGCGGCGCGGTGGTTTGGCCTGCCTGGAAACGGGTGCCGATCAGGATGTGCTGCGGCAGCACGAACCGTTTCTGGATCAATTCCAGCAGCCTGCGGGCGCCAGCCATCCCGATCTCGCGGTAAGGGATTTCCATGGTGGTCAGCGACGGCCTGCCCTTGGGGGTACGGATGCCATCGAAGCCGGTGACGGACACATGGCCGGGCACCGACAGACCGCGACGGGTCAATCCGTCGACCAGATCGTGCGCCTGGTGGTCGGCCGCGCACACCCAGGCCGTGACGCCCTGGCGGATCCTCTCCCGGGCGAGGTCGTAGCTTTCCTCGAAGGGCAGGCAGCGCCCCGGATGCACGTTGATCACGTCCTCCTCCCGGTACTGCCAACCCAGACGGGTGATCTTTTCCACGTAGGCGCTGAACCGACGGTACGACCAACTCGCCTCCACCTGGTAGGCCCGGCTGAAAAAGCCGATGCGCCGGTGGCCCAGATCACGCAGATGGTTGATGATCGTCGAAATCCCCTTGTAGTGGTCGACATCGACGGTGTTGAGTTCGAACTGGCCGTACTGCTCCACCAGCGAGACCACCGGATATTGCAACAGGAGATGGTCGATGACGACCTGCGGGAAAGGATAGATGAGCAGGAGGCCGTCCCACACCCGCTTTCGCAGGGACTCGATTTCACGGTACGTGGGGTGTTCGAGGGTCTGCGCGGCGGGATCGATGTAGCGCACCTCCGTGACGATTTCCTGCAGGAGGCCGGCCTCGGAGGTGCCTTCCAGCAACGACTGCCCCGGGCTGTCGTAGTCGGGACGGTTGTACTCCTCCAGATCCGTGCAGATCAACACGCCGACACGCTTGCGGCGCTGCGACCGCTGGTCATCGGCGGTGCGCATCTCCATGTGCATGTAGCCGAGGCGCGCCGCCAATTCGAAGACCTTGGCGCGCGTGACCGGGTTGATGCCCGGGTGGTTGGTGAAGCATCTCGACACCGTCGCGCGGGAAATGCTCAGCCGGTCGGCGAGCGTTTGCTGGTTGATCTGGCTCATGGGCAACGGGAGCTATCGCCGCAGCGAGGCGGCACGAGCAAGGGGGAGGGGCAAATCACTGGACAATAACATTGGTGTAATTTAATGCACATCATTCATGTTCAAACGTTCCCTCTCCCTTTTAGCCCTAAAGCGGTGGCCGATGACAACCCACAATTTACGGAACACCCTGATTTTACTCTGCCTCGCGTCGTCGCCCGTCGCTTTCGCGCAGGCTCAAAGCGGCTCGGTCGTCAACATCGCCAGGGCGGCCGATGGCTCGTTCCAACTCGTTTGCGATGGGAAACCGTTCTACGTCAACGGCGTCGGCGGCACCCATTACTTTGAGCAACTGGTCCAGCTCGGCGGCAACTCGGTCCGGACCTGGGGCATCGAATCCCTGGAGGAACCCGTCGATGGCAAGCCGCTCATCAAGCGCGCGGAGGAGCTTCACCTCAAGGTGACCGCCGGCATCTGGGTCGAGCACGAGCGGCACGGCTTCAGTTACTCGGACGCCGCCGCCGTGCAGAAGCAGCGCGACGCCGTGCGCGCGGCCGTGCGCAAGTATCGCGGCGAGCCGGCGCTGTTGGTCTGGGGACTCGGCAACGAGATGGAGGGCGTGACGGACCGCGGCGACGACGCGCGCATCTGGAAGGAACTCAACGTGCTCGCCGGCATCGTCAAGGAGGAAGACCCGAACCATCCGGTGATGACGGTGATCGCCGGAGCCTCCGCGCTGAAGGTCAAGGCGGTGCTCGCCAATTATCCGA
>CALMVM010000288.1:2597-7439 GCA_937873255.1 uncultured Verrucomicrobiota bacterium
GCGTCAACGCCTACGCGGGTGCCTTGGGCGTGGGCGGATCGGTCGTGGCGGCCGGCTGGAGGAAGCCGTTCATGCTGACGGAATTCGGTCCGCTCGGCCACTGGGAGGTGCCGAAGACGAGCTGGGGCGCGCCGGTCGAGCCGTCGAGTTGGGAGAAAGCGCGCAACTACTTCGCCACGCAGGACCTCGTGCGGACGGAGGGCAAGGGGCTCTGCCTGGGTTCCTACGCGTTCCTGTGGGGACACAAGCAGGAAACGACCTCGACCTGGTACGGGATGTTCCTGGACAGCGGCGAGAAGCTGCCGTCGGTGGATGCCCTCAGCCGTTCCTGGACCGGGCACTGGCCCGCCAACCGCAGTCCGCGCATCGAGAGATTCGAATCTCCCGTGAAGGAAAAAACGCTCGCCCCGGGCGCGACCAGCACGGCGACCGTCGAGGCGATGGACCCCGAGCACGACCCGCTCACGATCACCTGGGAAGTCGTCGCGGAAAGCACCGATGCGAAGGTCGGCGGCGACAAGGAATCGGCCCCGCCTTCGTTCCCGGAAGCCATCGTTTCACGGCAGGAGTCCAGCGTGACCTTCCGCGCCCCGCAGAAGCCGGGGGCTTATCGTCTGTTCGTGACGGTGCGCGACGGCAAGGGCGGCGCGAGCAAGGACAATTTTCCCTTCCTGGTCAAGTAGGGCGGTCCTCGCCGGGAGCGATCAGACGAGCTTGTTCTGACGCATGACTTCCTTGTACCAGCGGGCGCTCAGTTTGGGAGTGCGGGTTTGGGTGGAATAATCGTTGTGCACGATCCCGAAGCGGCGCGTGTACCCGTCCTGCCATTCGAAGTTGTCCATGAACGACCACAGGAAGTAGCCGCGCACCGGCACGCCGTCGCCGATGGCGCGGTGGAGTTCGCCGAGGTAGTTGCGCACCAGGTCGCGCCGGTGCAGGTCGGCCACCTCGCCGTTTTCGACCGGCTCGGCGTCGTAGCCCGCGCCGTTCTCGGTGATGTAAATGTTTTTCACTCCGTAAACCTCTTGCACCAGCCGCGGCCCCCAATAGAGCGACTGCGGCAGGATCGCATGCCAGGGGCTCGACGTGCGCGGGTATTCGGCGGGAAACGGCACGATCTCGGGTTGCCGCGCCGGCCCGCGCGCACGACCGTGCCCGTGTAGATGTTCAGCCCCAGGAAATCGGTCGGCAGGCTGAGCAATTCCAAGTCGCCGCGCTCGACGCGCGGACGGTCCGCGCCACAACGCCGCAGGTACGCGGGCGAGTAGCGCCCGGTGTAGATCGGCTCCAGGACCCGCGCGTTCTGCTCAATGAACCACGCGCGCGCCGCCGCGATGTCCGCCTCCGTCTCGGTGACGGGGACGGGCACGCTGCAATTATCGGTCAGCCCGACCCGGGCGTGCCGGCCGCCGTGTTCACGCACGGCCTGGACCGCGCGGCCGTGGCAGAGCAACGCGTGGTGAAAAGTCTGGTTGATGACCTGCGCACTCTCCCTGCTGCCCGGGGCCTTGTCGCCCTCGCCGTAGCCGAGCGCGGTGAAACAGAGAATCTCGTTGAGGGTGATCCAGTTCTTCACCCGGTCGCCCAGCGTGCGCACGACCGCATCCACATACGGACCGAACGCCTCGAGCACCACGCGCCGTCGCCAGCCGCCCCGATCCTCCAGCGCCTGCGGCAGGTCCCAGTGAAAGAGCGTGACCCAGGGCGTGATCCCCTCGGCCAGCATCGCGTCCACGAGCCGACCGTAGAAATCCAAACCCTTTTGATTGAGCGCGCCGTCGCCCTGCGGGAAGATTCGCGGCCACGCCACCGAGAAGCGGTAGTTCTTGACGCCCAGCTCGCGCATGAGCCGAAAGTCCTTTTTGTAGAGATGGTAGTGGTCGCAGGCGACATCGAGGGTGTCGCCGCCCAGCACCTGGCCGGGCTGGCGCGCGAAGCGGTCCCAGACCGACTCGCCCTTGCCGTCTTCGAAGGCTGCCCCCTCGATTTGTGGGGCAGCGGTCGCCACGCCCCAGACGAAATTCTTCGGGAAGGAGAGCAGACGAGGGCTCTTGGACATGCCCCCGCTTAGTTTTCCCGCAGGGCTTCGTCAAGCGTTAGTCAGGAGAAATGCACAATTATGCACCTTACCCGTGCAAGTTCGCGCCGCCGAGCGGCCGACGGCCTGTCGCACGCGACTGCCATCCGAATTTACAATGTGCCGATAGAAAGTCTTGACGCGTCGGGTATTCAAACTATAAAGTGCATGAAATTGCACGCAATTGGCGGCTGTTAGTTTTTCATCGAACTTCCACTATTGTCCCCATGAAGCTCCCCCTGCTCTCCATCCCTGCTCCCCGCCAGACCGTGTCGCGTCCGCGGCGGCTGAAACATTTGGGCCTCTCGGCCATCGGCCTCGCGCTCGGCGCGCTGCCGGCCTCGGCGGCGACGTACACCTACACCGGCCTCGGCGGTGACGGCCAGTACACCACCGCGACCAACTGGCTACCGGCGGCAGTGCCCAACACCAGCGCCGGTGACGTGGCCGTCATCAACAACGGTGCGGCCGTCACCTACACGCCCGGCGGCGATCTGACCATCAAGAACGGCGGCATCCTCCAGGTGACCAGCGGCAGCTTCACCCAGGCTGGCGGCAATAATTACATCCAGTTGAACGGCAATGGCAGTATCGTCGTCAACGGCGGCACGTTCAACCAGGGCACGGCCTCGTCTACGCCTTTCAACCTGAACGGCACCACGGGCAACGTCTTCCAGGTCACGGCTGGCGCGGTGAACATCAACACCGTTTTTGCGATGAACGTGGGGCTGACGTTCTCCCAATCGGGCGGGGCCATCACCGTCGCGGGCAACGAGACGGATTTCAGCAACACGACCAGTACTCTGAGCGGCGGCACGTTCACCACCAAGCTCATCACCGGCGTGAACGGTGCCGCGCCGACGCGGTTCGACATCTCGGGCGGCGTCCTCAAACTGACCGCCGCGGGCTCCAACGGAATCTACGGCGGAGGCACGACGCGCTTCATCAACTTCACCCCCGGTTCGACCGGCCAGATCACGTTCAGCAGCGGCTCGACTACGATTGCCAACGTACAGAGTTTCATCAACCAAGGAGTAATCGAGTACAACAGTGGCGGCACGGGCACGCTCTCGAATTTCAACATCACCTCGAACAATGGCGTGGTGACGCTGGCGTTGGCGGTGCCCGAGCCGTCCACCTTTGCGGTCGCCGCATTGGGCGTGGTGGGCCTGATGGGCTGGACGATCCTCCGCCGGGCGCGGCCGACCGTCTGAAACTCGGGAGCGGACCTCGTCCGCCACAAAGCCTCTCCCTCACCGGAGAGGCTTTTTTGCTGGGGCTACTTCACGCCCTTCCACGCGACGCCGCCGGCGAGTGTGTTCGCGTTGACGACCAACTGGAATGGCGGCATCTCGCCCCCGGTGTTGGCCCCCTGTTTCTCGACGGCCAACTGGCAGCGCATCTGCCCGCCGGGCGACTCGCCGGTGATGATATCCAGGTCCACCGGCTGGCCGGCGCGCAGGGTGATCCAGTCCCCCGCCGTGAACCGGCCGCCGTACTTGCCGTGGAACCGCACCTCCGGCTCCTTGGCGAACCATTTGACGCGCAGCCGGGTGCCGGGGATGTCGGCGACCAGCACCGTCTCGCCGTTGACGGCGACGGCCACGAAATCGTCCGCGTCGCCGAGGAAACGGTACGTCCCGTCGGCGGGCGCGGCCACCTGGCCCTTGTAATGGACCATCCACATGCGCGGCTGCACGGTCTTCTCCACCCCGAAGGCTCGCGGCGCGGTGTCCGCGTCGATGGTGGGCACGAGCAACTCCGTCGTGTAGAGCGCGCGGGGCACGCGGTAGTAACCGTTGAGGAAGCCCTCGTCCCAGCCGCCGTCGATGAATTGCGCAACGCTCTTTTCGAAAAGCTGCCGGTCCATGGGGATCGGCTCGCGCTTCTGGTTTTGCTTGAAGTCGTAGAGGATGCCGATGAGCGCGCCCGCGCTGCGTTGCGCGGAGCCGAAGACGCCGACCGCGTCTTTTTCGTCGGCGAAACCGCCGCGCGGCGGGGAAGCCAGCAAACCGGCGGTGAGCGCGACGGCGACGACGAGTTTACCACGAAGAAAGGACGGGCGTTTCATGGATCATGGATCAGAGGCCGGTGCCGTCGGCGATGTTTCTGTAATACTGCTCCACGTCGGCGGCGTAATCGGCGGGAGGCTTCTGGTTCTGGAGTTGCACGACGGCCGCACGGTCCTGCGGATTGAGCCCGCTGACCGGCTCGGGTAGCTTGCCGGCGTCACCGGCCCCGGTGAGGGCATTTCCGCTCTTGCCGCCGCCGCCGTTGCCCTGGCCCTGGCTCGCGTTGCCGTTTTGGCGCTGGCCGGCGTCGTTGCCCGGTTTGACCGCCAGCGAGGCGGCGGCCTGCCGCGTCTGCGCCTGCCGGGCGGCGGCCATCGCCTGCCCGGCGCGGGCGAGCGCCGCCTGACCCGCCTTCGTATCGGCCTGGGCCGGGCCGAGCTTGAGCGTGGCGGCGTCGGTCTGGGCCTGGTTGATGTCGCGGGCGGCCTCGGCGAGCGCCTGCTGGGCATCGGCGGGCGCGCTGGCCTGCGCGGCGGCTTTCTGGGCGTCGGCGATCTGCTGCCGGGCGGCGACGAATTCGTTGACGGCCTGGGCCGCCGTTTTCTCCGCGCCGAGGTCCGCCTGCGGCTGGGCGAGCGCCGCCTGGGCCTGCGCGACGTTGGCTTCCGCCTGCGCGAGAGCTTGCTGGCCGGGCGCGCGGCCTTCCAGAGCGGCCTGCTGGCGGGCGAGGGCCTGCTGGGCTTTGTTCAATTG